>JBBIIQ010000014.1:9081-18444 GCA_037446405.1 Armatimonadota bacterium
TGTCCCCGGGCCGCCACAGGGGGACCTCTGCCTGCGCCAGCTCCTCCTGGAGCCGGATCAGCTCCTCCGGCGTCTCCGGCCAGGGCTCAAATGCGGGCGCGCGCATGCCGAGCGATGCGCGGCCGCTACGGCGCGGCCGGCTCGGGAACCGAGGTCGCCGGTCGCTCCTCCCCGCTCAGGACCTCCCGCACTGACCGCAGCTCGTTCGCCGCGTAGCGTACGGGATTGCCCCAGTGCGTCGCCGGTGCCTCCAGGAGCCGGTCCGCGCCCGGGTGCAGGGTATCGCCGCGGCGCACCAGGAGGCCGTGTCGCGTGGCGTAGCTCAGCCACCGGGAGACGCGCGCCTGCCCCCGGCCCTCCAGCAGCGCAGGGTCCACGCGCACCCCCTCCTGGGCCAGAGTGCGGGCGAAGTCCAGGACGTCTCGGACGAACCGGGGCGCCTCCACCGAGGTGCGGCCCTGGCGCAGCAGGTCCCACAGGAGATGGCTGGCCACCTGAGTGCAGGTCATGACGTGCAGGGCGGCCAGGGCCCGCCGCGCCGCCCGCTCGCTCTCCGCGGGGTTGGCCCCGGGGCGCACCTCCTCGCCGACGGTGAGGAAGACGCGCAGCGCGCCCGGCCGCATGAAGTCGTAGACGATGCAGACGGGCTGCAGGCGCACCTCTACACGCACAAGCGAGAGGATCTGCCGCAGGCCTGAGCGGAAGGCCTGCAGCCGGCCGTCAGGGGAGATCACGCCTTCCGGCGCGAGGTAGAGGTTCTCGCCTCGGTCGAGGACGTCGGCCAGCGCCTGCATCTGCCGCGCCGTCACGGCGCGCTGCCGTTCCCGCAGCACCGCCCGCCAGGGGGGCGCAAACGCGCGCAGCGTAGCGCGGCGCCGCCAGTAGCCGTGGAAGCGCCAGGCCAGCGCCGCAGAGAGGGTTACCCCCGGACCACAGAGGCGCAGCAGGGGTGCGGCCTCCTGCGTCGAGAGCACCTCCACCAGAGGGCGGTCGCCGTAGGCCTGCAGCACCTCGTGCAGCACCTCGGCCATGGTACGCTCGGGAAAGCGGCGCACGGGCAGGACGCGCAGGGCGGCCAGGACCGCCGTGAGGTCCATCTCGTAGAGCAGGCGGCGCAGCCAGCGGGGGACGACCTGGTAGCCGGCGAGGAACCCGCGAACGAACATATCCTCGCGGCCGGCGAACCACAGCGGCCGCTTGGGCCGTACCCCGTTGAAGTAGAGGGTCGGCGGGACGATGACGCTGTCCAGGTCACGCTTGTGGTTGACCACAAGCAGGGTGGACGGGCGGTGGCGGTAGCGGGCGGCGTCCTGCACGTGCAGCGCGTAGAGCAGGCGCGGCGCCAGGTAGAAGAGGGCGCCGACGCCGTAGTAGACAAGGTCACGCGGAGATGCGCCGCTGCCGCTCACACCATAGGACTTCCCGCCCGGCCGCCGAAAGCCCTGGAGCGGGTCGGGCCGATCCCCTGCCGCCATGCGCATCCTCTACGCCGTCGGGTCGTGGGGACTGGGCCACGCCGCGCGCAGCCTGCCGGTGATCCAGGCGCTGCTGGACCGCGGCGCCGAGGTGACGGTGGCCTCCACGGGGCGTGCGCTGCTCCTGCTGCGGCAGGAGCTGGGAGAGCGCTGCCAGCTCCTGGACTGGCCGGACGTGCCGCAGACGCTGGGACGCTCCGCCCTGGAGTTCTACGCACGCAGCGCCCTGGCCCTCCCCCGCATGCTGCACGTCATGCGCCGCGAGCGCGCCTGGACCGCGGAGCTCGTCCGGCGGCGGCGATTCGACCGCATCGTCTCCGACAACCGCTACGGCGTGCAGCATCCCGCGGTACCGTCGTTTCACCTCGCCCACAGCCTGCGCTTCATCGCCCCCGGGCGGGTGGCCGCGCTGGAGTGGGCGCTGGAGGCCTTCAACTACCGCTGGTTCTGCGGGTTGCGGCGGATCCTGGTGCCGGACACGCCGCAGGACCGGCTGAGCGGAGACCTGGCGCACCACCTGCGCGTCTTCCCGCCGGCGCTGCTGGCCTACATCGGCATCCTCTCCCGCATCCGCACCCGCGACCTCCCGCAGGACCTCGACCTCTTCATCACGCTCTCCGGACCGGAGCCGCAGCGCACGGTGCTGGAGGAGGTCCTCCGCCGCCAGCTGGCCGCGTGGCGCCCCGCCGCTGCGGGCCTGCGGGTGGTGGTGGCCCTGGGCAGGCCGGAGGCGCCGCGCCGGGAGGAGGTGGACGGCGTGGTCGTCTACGGCTATCTGGACGCCCGGGGGCAGGAGGAGATGGTGAACCGCGCCCGCCTGGTCGTGGCCCGCTCCGGGTACTCCACCATCATGGACCTGGCGGAGGTGGAGCGACGGGCGCTGCTGGTCCCCACACCGGGGCAGACGGAGCAGGTCTACCTGGCCGCCTACCACGAGAGGCGGGGGGCGGTCCGGGCGGTGGCGCAGGGCCGGCTCTCCCTGCCGCGCGACGTGGCGGCCGCGGCGGCGCGTCCGGGCCTGCGCGCCCGGGAGAAGACCGCGGCGGCCGTACGCCGCGCCGTGGATCTGATCTTCGCGGGGGGCTGACCTCGATGTCCTTCATGGTCTCATTACTTAATATGTCCCTGAAGGTCCGCCGAGCAACTGCAGGGCGATCCGCGCGGGGTGTGGCAACCTTGTAGCATGGCGACAAGATCATTTCAACCCTCCGCGTCGTGATCCTACGGCCTCTCCCGCGGGAACCATCTCTGCAGGATCGCACGGAGCCTGTTGAACGCCGGATCAGCGCAAGTCTGTAGGCTTACTCTTCGCGCGATTTCTGCGTAGATTGCGGGCGTCCGCGGTGTTCGCGTCTCTCTCAAGCCATGTTCTACCGCTTCCTTGGGCGCAAGAGGCTTGAGACTCCCCCGAGGCCAGAATTGCCGAGATTCGAGATAGCCACGAAGAGGTTGGCTTCGTCTCCACCCGAGGGCTGTTGCCACGTGCGGTGACGGAGACCAAACCCACACTTCAAGCTCCGGATCAACGGCGACGACAGCGCACCTGTGTGCCCAATCGCCTGTCAACGTGGCTCTGACCTCAGCTTCGAGTTTCGCTGCAGAACCGTGGGTCCCGGAACCGCTCACGTCCAGCACGACGAGGGCATACCTTGCCTCTCCCGCGAAACCCCGAAGGATGGGAGCTGCTTGTGTGCGGACGCCTGAGTCCCTCCGAGGATGCCGGACGATCTGGAACGCGACCGGGTGAATGCCCATCGCATGCGTTCGTTGCTCCAAGAGAACACGAATGGCCGTTTCCCAATCAGCGTCGGGCACGAGAACGACGAGATCCAAGGTCGCCCTCAGCCAGTATCCCCGACGCCAGCAGGGTTCCGATATCCACTTCTCCCTTCCAGTCGCGTAGCCTCGGATGATCGGGGCCAGCCACAATGTCTGCCGCCCCGCTCGGTGTTCTGCTGAACACCAGGATATCCTCGGGTGTAGCCAGGCCCAGCAGCACCACGTTGTGTGTGGCGATGAGTACCTGGCCCTCGTAGACGGACGACAGCGATTGGAACACCGGCTCCAGCGCCTTGGGGTGCAAACCGTTCTCGGGTTCCTCGACGAGGAAGAGCCGGTCCCGTGTCTCGACGTAGGCCAGCAGGGTCAGAGCCAGGATCCGCAGGGTGCCATCCGATACCAGCCAGCTCGGCGCCCTCAACCCGGAGGCGTAGTGGAGCACCAGGTATTGGTGCCGGTCGACCTCCCGCGTTGCCACGTCCACGCTTTCCAGATCCGAGAGGATCGTCTGGAGGTGTTTCACCCAGTTCCCATATGCCTCGGGCCGCCTCTTGCGGAGATCCGCCACGACCAGCGGTAGGTTGGATCCGTCCGGTTCAAAGTGCCGGGGAGCCCGAGGTGACACCGGCTTGCGCATGGCCACGCTGTTGAGTTGCAACGCCTGAACGCCATTCATGAGCAGGCGTCGAAACCACGTGGCTGCAGGAAATCTCTCCTCGTCCTCCGGCAGACCGGAAAGTGCGGTCTTGCGCGTGCCGAGCCGGAACATAGTGTTCCACTTTCCGGTCTCACTCTGAAAGTAGTCTCTAGCGGTCTCAGTCTTCCTCACAACAGCCCGCCACTGCTGGCCCTTCGGCGGATCACGCAGCAACGTAGGCGGCGGGTCCAGTTCCGCCGGGAAAAGTTGCATTTTCTGGCGGCTCAGATCCGCCTCTGAACCTTCTGGCCGTAACCACAGTCCTTCGGCGAGGACCCCTGGCTTGCCATCTTCATCTCTGCCGATCTCAATGCCGTAGCGGCACCACATCCGCCCGTTGGTCTGCAATTTCCTCGGAAGCGAGACATCGAGCACAATCTCGAACCTTCGGCCTTCGCGCATCCATGTCAGGTCCTCAAACTCGTCAGCTCTGGCACTGATGGCTCGGTCGACACCGTCGGTGAGTACATCTCGGAGAAAGGCAAGCGCGTCGAGAAAGGTCGTCTTGCCGCTGGCGTTGGGACCGACGAGCACAGCGAAGCGCGAAAGGGGTACGGTAACGTACCTGAGGCAGCGGAATCCCAGTACCTGAACGCGGACAATCATCCCCGATGGCCCCTGCCGCGCTTGCTTGAGCAACGTGCTAGGAAACGACTGAACGGACATCATCGGTACCCCCGTGGACCCTGAGGCCGCCAGGCATGTGAATCCGGAACTCCAACTGCTATTCTATCGCGGTGGGCCACGAGTGCCGTCTATCCACCCATCTTCAACCGCTGCAGCACGCCTTCCAGCCGCCGCCTCTCCTGCGAGGCTGGCGGATAGAGTTGCGCGCGCACCCACGCCTCGACGGCTTCCAGGATCCGGTCGCGGTTGGTGGAGGTCAGAGTGAGCAGGAGGGCCTGGGGATTCCGCTTGAAGGCGTCGGCCCAGGGGTGTGCGGCGGCGGTGATGGTGGCCAGCAGCGGTACGGGGCCTGCGGCGATCTCCTCCAGCGCCGCCCGGAACCTGGGGCTGAGCAGCTCCATCTTCCCGATCTCGTCCACCAGGACCACCTGGCCGCGGCGCGCCGCCCGGCGCAGAGCCGCCACGCCGATCCCCTCCAGAGCCGCGAGGTCCACGCCGTAGCGGCCCACCCGGTGCGGTGAGCGCCCGGCGAAGTCGATGTGGGCGAAGACGGCAGCGTGTCCGTCCAGGGTGACCAGGCGGAATCCCGTGCGGCTGCCGCCGCGGCGGATCTCCTCGGTGAAGAACCCGCCGAGGCGGACGCCCGGAGCCGCCGCCACCCTGC
This sequence comes from Armatimonadota bacterium, assembly GCA_037446405.1. Lineage (GTDB taxonomy): Bacteria > Sysuimicrobiota > Sysuimicrobiia > Sysuimicrobiales > Humicultoraceae > Humicultor. The sequence continues at coordinate 14,324 of JBBIIQ010000014.1, forward strand.
GCACCAGCGTGGTCTTGCCCACGCCGGGCCGTCCCGTGATCAGGAGGACCTCGCCCATGGAGTCTGCGCGCCCGCCGTCACCCGCAGACGGAAGACGTGGGCACGGTCTTGAGGTCAGTGTACTGTAGAGCCGGATGGGCCGCGGGGCAAGAGGAGGTGCCGGAGAACGGAGATGGGATGACGGCGGATGTGCGGGTCGGGTGCTGCGGCTTCCCCCGCCGCCTGGAGGAGTACGCGCGCCACCTCCCCGTGGTGGAGGTGCAGCAGACGTTCTACCGGCCGCCGCGCCTGCCGACCGTGGTGCGCTGGCGGGCGCGCGTCCCCGCGGAGTTCGAGTTTACGCTGAAGGCCTGGCAGCTCATCACCCACCCGCCGACGAGCCCCACCTACCGTCGCCTGGGCCGGGCCATCCCGCAGCGCCACCTGGCCCGCTACGGCTTCTTCGCGGCCACCGACGAGGTGCTGCAGGCCTGGGAGGCCACCCGCCAGATCGCCGCCGCGCTGCGGGCGACGCTGGTGCTCTTCCAATGCCCGGCCAGCTTCACGCCGGAGCGGAGGCACGTGGCCAACCTGGAGCGGTTCTTCTCCCGGATCGATCGCGGAGGCCTGCGCCTGGTCTGGGAGCCGCGGGGGGACTGGCCGGCGGCGCTGGTCAGGTCCCTGTGCCGTGACCTGCAGGTGATTCACTGCGTCGACCCGCTGGCTTCCCGCAGCGTCTACGGCCGCCCGCGCTACTTCCGGCTGCACGGGCGGGGCGGCTACCGCTACCGGTTCACCGACGAGGACCTGCGCCAGGTGCGGGAGCACTGCACGGGGACGACGTATGTCCTCTTCAACAACATCACCATGTGGCCGGACGCGCTGCGCTTCCGCGACCTCGTTGGGGGCTCCGGCGACCCCGGTGCCGGGTCGGCTTGACGCCTGCCGTCATCGCCAGTAGAGTGGCACCACCCGGGCCGCCGCAGTGAGCCTGCGGGATGCCTGATGAGCCTGCGGGATGCCTTCGGCGGGTGCGGGCAGGATGTGGAGGAAGGAGAAGACGTCCGATGGTAGCGAGGATGCTTGTTCGCAGCGGTTCCGCGGTCGACGAGGCGCGGCCCGACCCCGAGCCGCTTCCGCCCCCCGAGGAGCTGGCGGCGCTGGACGCCTACTCCCAGGCCGTCATCCGGGCGGTGCACCGCGTCTCCCCGGTGGTCAGCGTGAGCATGGCCCGCCCGGCGCCGCCGCCGCTGCGGCGCCGCGGCCTCCCCGAGCTGCGCGGTGCCGGCAGCGGGGTGATCATCGCGCCCGACGGCTACATCCTGACCAACAGCCACGTCGTGGAAGGGGCGGAGCGGGTGGAGGTGCGGCTGCAGGACGAGCGGCAGCTCCCCGCGCGCCTGGTGGGCCACGACCCGCACAGCGACCTGGCGGTGCTGCAGGTGCCGCATGCCGGACTGCCGGCGGCGGTGCTGGGGGACTCGGCGCGGCTGCGGGTGGGACAGCTGGTCGTGGCGGTGGGCAACCCCCTGGGGTTCCAGGCCACGGTCTCCGCAGGGGTGGTGAGCGCGCTGGGCCGGACGCTGCGCGCGCAGACGGGCCGCCTGATCGAGAACGTGATCCAGACCGATGCCGCTCTCAACCCCGGGAACTCCGGCGGCCCGCTGGTGGACTCCCGCGGCGAGGTGATCGGCATCAACACTGCCATCATCGCCGGGGCGCAGGGGATCTGCTTTGCCATCCCCGTGAACACCGCCACCTGGGTGGTCGCCCAGCTGCTGCGGGAGGGGCGCGTGCGCCGCGCCTACCTGGGGGTGGGCGCGCATCTGGTGGAGCTGGACCGGCGGGTGGTCGTACACTTCCAGCTGCCGCGGCCGACGGCGGCGCAGGTGACAGAGGTGCAGCCGGAGACGGCGGCCGAGGCGGCCGGGCTGCGACCCGGCGATATCATCCTCCGCGCCGGCGAGACATGGGTGGGGTCCCCTGACGACCTGCAGCGCGCCCTGGGGCGGCACACGTTGGGCCAGCGGATCCTCCTGGAGATTCTGCGCGGCGGCCAGCGCCTGGTCGTCGAGGCGCTGCCCACGGAACTGCCGGACCTGTAGGTGCGCTGGTGCCCTACGACGGCGGGGTGGGACCGAAGGCCCGGACCAGGCGGTCGGCCCGCGGGCTGCAGCGGACCGGGTCGGCGTAGGCGTAGCGCAGCAGGGCCGGCGCGGCCCGCCCGCTGAAGGTCAGCAGCGCGGCGGAGGCGCCTGCGGGCACCACCTCTCCACTGATGGCCGCGGAGGCTTCCCGCAGGCGGCGGCGCAGCGCCTCCAGGAAGCGGGATGAGCCGGGGAGGACCACCCGGCGCACCCGGGGCGATGGGTGGGCGCTGGCGCGTGTCCGCCCGCCGAAGGGCGGGTGGGCGATCTGCCCCTCGACCAGCCCGCGGACGAAATGGGGCAGCAGGACCGCGGGGATGTAGTCCAGCGGCAGCGCCGCCTCCCGCGGGTCCGTGGTCAGGCCCCAGTGGGTCACGGCTTCGCCCAGGTCGCGCTCCCGGATATAGGCCTGGTGGCCGTCGCGGCTGCTCAGGCAGAACTCATAGGTGGGGTGGGTGCGCAGCAGGTCGGCCACCATGGTGCGCACGTGCTCCAGGTCGGCGGCGTCCACGGTCAGCACCAGGGGATGGCTGGGGGTACGGTGGTAGGCGCGCCCGGACGCGGTGATGAACCCCAACCAGTACAGCGGCACGGCCAGGTGGGGCCTGGACGGATCCTTGGCCAGCTCGAAGGGGGTGGGCAGGGTGGTGTTCGTCCGCGGCCGGAGGAACTGCTGGATGACCATGCCGGAGAGCTCGTGGCGCGCCCCGATCTGACTGGGAGACAGCCCCGCGTCCCGCTCTTCGTGTATGCGGAAGATCTCGTCGGCATCGGGGATGGTGCCCGGCGCGCGGGTGTTCACCGCTTCACCCGTTCTCGCCGGTAGATGCGGTCCAGCCCGACTTCCAGCTCCGTGCCGTCGTCGCGGCGGACGGTGGTGGTCCCATCACGGCGGATGGCCAGGACCACACCGGACTGGGCCTGGCCGGATGCCTTCCACCAGACGCGCTCGCCTACCTGAGGTTTGCGCAAGGGCGTCATCTCCTTTAGCGGTTAACCTGTCCTCAGTCCCGGAGGACAACGGGCTGGAACAACCTCATTATGGCACAGCGCCCCAGCGCCCGCATGGGGCGTGCATCCTCCACGCCCCAGACCGGCAGACCGAGCGTGGCCGGACCGGCCGTGCCCCGGGCTAGGCCGATACCCCGCGGCGCGCGCGGCGGCGGCCGGGAACCGGTTTGGCCGCCGCTGGTGCAGCCAGGTAGGCGCTCAGGCGGGCGATGCGGTCAGCGTATTCCAGGAAGGCCTGCAGCGTGGTGGCCACCAGGACCGGGTTCAGCGGCGCGCCCGAGGGGTGGCCAGCTTCGTTGCGCGTCAGGCGGACCGCGTTGAAGACCAGGTCGACGATGGCCTCCACGTCCTTGCTCAGGGCGTCGGGGATCTTCAGGTCGTCGCGCGCCCGGTCGAACTCCTCGCGGAAGATGCGGTACCGGGCGTAGATACTCTTGTCGGCCATGGCCGCCTCGAGGCGCTGCCGCTCCTTCTCCGGCCGGCCGGCGACGAAGGCGTCGAGCAACTGCCCCATCAGGACCTCCGAGGCGATGCCCAGGAGCAGGGCGCTGGAGCGGATGTGGCCGCGGTGGTAGGTCGTCACCGCCTCCTGCAGCGCCTCGACCGCCAGCGGCGGCATGGCCGCCAGCCGCGGTTGCGCCGCCGCAAGATACTGGTCCGGGTCGAAGGGCAGCGGCTTCCCCTGGCGGAGCACCCGGCGCCCGTACTCGGTCACCCGGAGCCAGGGCCAGCCCAGGTGGTCGCGGTCCACCCCGGGCATGATCAGGTTGGCGCTGGCCAGCTCGTGGAGGACCTCCAGGGCGGCCGTCTCCGCGGCGCGGTCGAACCGCGGGGACTGCTGGCGCAGGGCGTCCAGGAGCGTCCCCACCTGGGTCTCCTGGTGGCGGCTGAGGAAGGCCAGGATCCCGGCACGCAGCCGCGGGCGCACGTCCTGCGCCGCGGGCGCTGGGGGCGGCGCTTCCCGGGGCGGGGCAGCGGCGGGGG
>JBBIIQ010000015.1:0-17896 GCA_037446405.1 Armatimonadota bacterium
CAACACCGCCCGGCTGCTGCACGCGGCGGGCGCACTGGTGATCGCGCTGAGCGACGTCCGCGGCGGCGTCCACGCGCCCGAGGGCCTGGATCCCGAGGCGGCGGTGCGGCATGCGCGGCGGACCGGCAGCGTGGTGGGCCTCCCGGGCGCGCAGCCCATCAGCAATGCCCAGCTGCTCACCCTGGAGTGTGACCTGCTGGTGCCGGCGGCGCTGGGCGGGCAGCTCACCGCGGAGAATGCCGCCGCCGTGCGCGCCCGCGTCATCGCCGAAGGCGCCAACGGGCCCACCACGCCCGAGGCGGACGCCATCCTGCGGCAGCGCGGCGTCTTCATCGTCCCCGACATCCTGGCCAACGGGGGCGGGGTCGTCGTCTCCTACTTCGAGTGGGTGCAGGACCGCTACGGCTACTTCTGGAAGGAGGAGGTCGTCCGCGAGCGCCTGGCGGAGAAGATGCAGCAGGCCTTCCACGACGTCCTGGCCATGGCCGAGCGCTACCATGTAGACATGCGCACCGCCTCCTACGCCCTGGGCGTGGAGCGCATTGTGGAGGCCCGGCGGTTGCGGGGCCTCTACGCCTGAGCGGACGGGGGATCCTGGAGGGAGGGTGGCAGCCATGAGCCCGCGCAAGGGACGGCCGGCCGCGGCCGCGGGGGAGGCGGGCCCGCCACCTCTGGAGGAGGCGAAGCCCGCAGCCGTGCTGCCGGAGGAGGTGAAGCGCCACCCGGCGGTGGTCGCCTATCTGGAGAAGGCCAACGAGTACACCGGCGCCATCGGGTACACCGAGCACGGGACGCGCCACGCCAACCTTACGGCCAGCATCGCCTACAACATCCTCAAGCGCCTGGGGGCCGAGGAGCGGCAGGCGCAGCTGGCGGCCATCGCCGGGTACCTGCACGACATCGGCAACCTGGTGGGGCGGAAGAACCACGAGTACGCCGGGGCGGTGCTGGCCGACCGCATCCTGGAGGAGCTGGGGATGGACCCGACGGAGCGGGCCATCGTCATGGGCGCCATCGGCAACCACGAGGAACCGCACGGGGAGCCGGTGAGCCCCGTGGGCGCGGCGGTGATCCTCTCCGACAAGTCAGACGTGCACCGCACCCGCGTGCGCAACCCCGACCCCACCACCTTCGATATCCACGACCGGGTCAACTACTCCGTGGAACACTCCTTCCTGCGCGTGGATGAGAAGAGCCGCACCATCACCCTGGAGCTGACCATCGACACCTCCCTCTCCCAGGTGATGGAGTACTTCGAGATCTTCCTCTCGCGCATGGTCATGTGCCGCCGGGCGGCGGAGTTCCTGGGGTGCTCGTTTAAGCTGCAGATCAACGGGGTGAAGCTCCTCTAGACGACCGTGGACCGGGGCACTGTGCCCGCGCGACGTCCCCTATAATGGGGAAGACGGTGCGACGAAGGGGCCCGCGGCTTCGGCGCCGCGCACTGTCCGCCCGCAGAATCCACCAGAGATTGCCGCCACGATGGCCACTGTGGACCCAGGGACGATCCGCTGCCCCCGCTGCGGGACGGAGAACCCGCCGCAGGCGCAGTTCTGCATGCACTGCGGCAACCTCCTGGTGCAGCGCTGTCCGGTCTGCGGTGCGGGCAACCCGCCGGACGCCCACTTCTGCCTGCGCTGTGGGGCGCCCCTGCGCGGCGAGCAGGCCCCGGAGCGGCGCGTGGTCAGCGTGCTCTTCGCCGACCTGGTGGGATCCACGTCACTGGCCGGGCGGCTCGACCCCGAGGCGATGCGCCGCCTGGTGGGTGAGTACTTCGCCGCCGTGCGGGAGGAGATCCAGCGGCACGGCGGGACGGTGGAGAAGTTCATCGGCGACGCGGTGATGGCCGTCTTCGGCGTGCCCGCGGTCCACGAGGACGATCCGGAGCGCGCCGTGCGCGCCGCGCTGGCCATGCAGCAGCGGATGCCCGCGCTGAACGCCGCGCTGGGGGCCGACCTGCACATCCGCATCGGCATCAGCACGGGCGAAGTGGTGGCCGACCCGCGGGCGAGGGAGGGCGGGGAGTTCATGGTCACCGGAGACGCGGTCAACCTGGCCGCCCGGCTGCAGCAGCACGCCCCCGCGGACGGCATCGTGGTGGACGACCGCACCCACCGTGCCACCCGCCTGGTCTTGCAGTATGTCCCCCTGGCGCCCGTCGGCAGCGGGGATGCGGCCGCCCGGGCCCGCTGGCAGGTGACCGGGGTGGCGGAGCGGCCCGCCGGCAAGGGGCTGCACGCGCCCCTGGTCGGCCGCGACGACGAGGTGCAGTTCCTCCTGGCCCTCTACCGGCGGGTGGTGGACGGGCGGCGGCACCACCTGGCGTCCATCATCGGCAGCGCCGGGGTGGGGAAGACCAGGCTGGTGGAGGAGGTCCTGGCCGCGCTGCGCAACGGCGCCGATCCGCCTCACGTGCTGCGCGGTCGCTGCCCGGCATACGGCGAAGGCCTGACCTACTGGCCGCTGGCCGAAATGCTCAAGCGGGAGTCCGGCATCAAGGACAGCGATCCCGCCGCCGCGGCTGCAGAGAAGCTGCGGACGCGGGTGATGCGCCTCTGCACCCCGCTGCTGGGTGCGGAGGAGAGCGCGCGCATCGCCGCCGACCTGGCGACGATCCTGGGGGTGGAGGTGGCGCAGGACGTTGAAGGGCTTCGGAGGGAGCGCCACCATGCACTCAAGCTGGCGGCGGAAGGCCTCGCCGCCGGCACGCGGGAGGTGCGGCAGGCGGGCGAGCGCCCCGCCGGGGACGTCCTGCTGCGGGCCTTCCGCAGCTTCCTCCTGGCCAGGGCGCAGGAGCGCCCGCTCCTGGTGGTCTTCGAGGATCTTCACTGGGCGGAGGAGAGCCTGCTGGACCTGGTGGAGCACCTGGCCCTGCGCGGCGTGGAGGCGCCGGTGCTGACGCTCTGCCTGGCCCGCCCGGAGCTGCTGGAACGACACCCGGACTGGGGCGGACGCATCCGCAACTATACGGCGCTGTCGCTGGCCCCGCTGCCGAAGGAGCAGGGCCTCCGCCTGGTGGGCGCGCTGCTGCAGGGGGAGGCTGTTCCCCCCGAGGTACGCGACGCCATCGTGGCCAAGGCTGAAGGGAATCCCTTCTTCATCGAGGAGATCCTGCGGATGCTCATCGACAGCGGCAGCCTGGTGCGCGGAGAGCGCGGCTGGCGCCTGGCGTCCCCCGCCATCGAGATGCGCATTCCCGACACGATCCACAGCATCCTGGCCGCCCGCCTGGACCTGCTGCCTCCCCTGGAGCGCCGCGTCACCCAGGATGCCGCGGTGATGGGCCGCGTCTTCTGGCTGGGGGCGCTGCTGGCGACCGACGGCCTGAACGCCGCAGAGGCGGTGGCGGCGCTGGAGAGGCTGCAGGAGCGGGAGCTCGTGGAGGAGCGCACACCCTCCTCCCTGGCCGAGGAGCGGGAGTTCGCCTTCAAGCACGCCCTCGTCCGGGAGGTCGCCTACTCCACCCTGCCCAAGGCGGCGCGCAGCGACAGGCACCTGCGCTTTGCCCGCTGGATCCAGAACAGCGCCACCCAGAGTGCGGGCAAGTTCCTCGAGGTCCTGGCCTACCACTACGAGCAGGCCTGGCGCTACCGCTTCGAGACCGGCGACAAGGCCGCAGACCTGGCGCGGCAGGCCGTCGCCGCGCTGCGGGCGGCGGGGGCCCGCGCCCTCACCCTGCGCACCTTGCCCGAAGCGCGCCGTCTGTACGAGCGGGCGCTGGCCGTGCTGCGCAACGCGGCCCTGGAGGGAGACGTGGTGCTGCTCCTGGAACTCCTCACCGGCCGCAGCGAGGTGGTGAAGTGGATGAGCCAGCCTGCGGTGCTGCTGGAGGACACGGAGATGGTGCTGCGACTGGCGCCCACCGTCGGCCGCGACGACCTTCTGGCCCGCGCCTGGCTCAACCGCGCCTTCGCCGAGTACCTGCACGAGCGACTGGAAGCCTCAGAGGAGGCACTGGGCCGGGCCCTGCAGCTCTTCGCTGGCCTCGGTGACCGGCAGGGAGAGGCGGAGGCGCTGGAGGTGCTGGGTCGGGTCACGGAAGGGCTGCGCGGGACGCTGAGCAAGGCGCACGTGGCCTACCGCGAGGCCATGGCGCTGTACCGCCAGCTGCAGGACGGCCAGGGCCTGGCCCGCACCATGGCCCACCTGGGGCGCAGCCTCCTGGATGGGGGCGACCTGGAGGAGGCCCGCCGCGTGCTCTCCGAGGGGCTGGCCCTGGCGCGGCAGCACCACGAGCGCATCAGCGAGGCCAAGTGCCTGATGGGCCTGGGGGTGCTCGCGCACCTCACGGGCGATTCCCCCACGGCCATCCGGCGGCACGAGGAGACCATGGTCCTGGCCCAGGAGCTGGGCGATGCGGTGGGCGCAGCGGCCGTGCGCCGCCACCTGGGGATGCACTACCTGCGGCGGGGGCGCGTGGATGAGGCGGAGCGGGAGATGCGCGCCGCCTACGCCCTCTACCGCGAGCACGCACCCGACGAGCCCGCATTCATCCTGCGGGGCCTGGCGGAGGTCCTGCTGGCCAGGGGGGACCTCCTGGCCGCCGCCGACCACGCGGAACGGGCCCTGGGCGGGATTGCCTCCGAGGATCCCGTCGGCCTGGCCACGTACGGCGCCACCCTGGGGAAGGTCCGGGCGGCCCAGGGACGGAGGGAGGAGGCGGAGGAACTCTTCCGCCGCAGCCTTGAGTTGCTGGAGAAGAGCGAGTACCGTGTCGATCTGGCCCTCACCCTGTACAAGTACGGCGAGGCGCTGCGGCTGCTGGGTGGGGAGGCGGAAGCGCGGCAGGTCCTGGAGCGGGCGCGGCAGCTCTTTGCCCGGATGGGGGCCACCGGGTTTGTGCAGGAGATCGGCGCGCTGCTGCCTGTGGTGAGCCCGTGACCTTCCGCCGCGTGCTGGTGGTCATCCCCCTGTTCAACGAGGAAGGGACGCTGGCGGAGGTGCTGACCGAGGTGCGCCGTGCCGTGCCGGAGGCGGACATCCTGGTGGTCAACGACGGCTCGACCGACCGCTCCGCTGCCATCCTGGCGGAGGCGCAGGCGCGGGACCCGGCGCTGGCGGTGATCACGCATCGGCAGAACGAGGGGTACGGGCGGTCACTGATCGACGGCTTTGCCTACGCCCTGACCCGGGACTACGAGGCGGTGGTGACCATCGACTGCGACGCGCAGCATGAGCCGCGCCAGATCCCGCAGCTCCTGGCGGCGCTGGCGGAGGCGGACATCGTCTCCGGCAGCCGCTACCTCGACCCGGGGCAGGGCGGGGATCCGCCTCCGCCGGATCGCCTGGCCATCAACCGGGAGACCACCGCGCGGCTGCGGGAGCTGACGGGCTACCCGCTGACCGACGCCTGGTGCGGGTTCAAGGCCTACCGTGCCGGGGCCCTGCGCCGCCTGCGCCTCAGCGAGCCGGGGTACGGGATGCCGCTGCAGGTGTGGATTCAGGCAGCACGGCACGGCCTGCGGGTCACGGAGGTGGCGGTGCCGCGCATCTACAAGAACCCGCAGCGCCGCTTCTGGGGCGGGCTGGACGATGCCGCCGCCCGGCGCCGCTACTACCAGGAGGTGCTGGAGCGGGAGCTGCGGCAGGGTGACCCGGCTCCAGAGGCGTGCGGGGGCGGCGAGCGCAGACGGGCAGGAGGGGGGTAGAGAGGCGGTGACCCGCATTCTGGCCGTCGGAGCCCATCCCGACGACGTGGAGATCGGCATGGGGGGGACGATCCTGGCCCTGCGGGCGCAGGGGCACGAGGTGGTGCTCTGCGACCTGACCAACGGCGAGCCCACCCCGCGGGGCACGCCGCAGCGGCGCGCCGCCGAGGCGGCGGAGGCGGCCCGCCTCCTGGGCGTGAGCCGGCGGATCACCCTGCCCCTGCCCAACCGCATGCTGGCAGACACCGTGGAGAACCGCATGCGCCTGGCCGAGGTGATCCGCGAGGTGCGCCCCGACTTCTTCTTCATCCCCTACTGGGTGGACGCCCACCCCGACCACGTGGCCGCGTGCACGCTGGCGGAGGCCGCCCGCTTCTACGCCAAGCTCACCAAGACGGAGATCCCTGGCGAGCCCTTCTACCCCCCGCGCGTCTTTCACTTCTTCTCCACGCACTACGACCTGCACGTCAAGCCCACGTTTCTCTTCGACATCAGCGAGCACTTCCAGGGCAAGCTCGCCGCCGTGGCCGCCTACACCTCCCAGTTCACCGATGAACGTGGCGAGATGCGCATCCTGCAGTACCTGAGAACCGTCAACGCCTACTGGGGCCACCTGATCAACCGGCCGCAGGCGGAGGCCTTCGTCTGCCGGGAGGAGCTGGGGCTGCGCAGCCTGGACGGCGTGCTCTAGCGAGGGCCCGTGGTCGACGTTCCCCTGGAGATCCCTGAGCACTCCGGCGAGGTGGTCCTCGTCCCGCCCGCCGTGGACCTGCTGGAGGTGGCGCGGGGGAACCGCGACCGCCTGGCGGCGGAGGACGTCCTCCTGGGGGGGACGCCGCTGCGCGACCTGCGGCGGCGGGCGCGCGAGGAGGTCCTGGCCCTGGCTCGGGCGTACACCGCGGCCCTGGACGTCGGGTCCGTTCCCGAAGGGGAGCTGCTGCTGGGCACCGGCCACCAGCCCGTCTTTCCCCACCCCGGTATCTGGGTGAAGTACCTGCTGCTGGACCGCCTGGCGGCGCGCGGGCACACCGGGCTGGCGGTGATCGTGGACAGCGACGCCATGGAGGAGGTGGGGGTGGACGTCCCCTCGCACCACGCCTCCTTCCTGGAGCGGCGGCGGGAGGTGCTGCGCACCGCCGCTGCGGAGGTGCCGTACGAGGGGCAGGCGGCGCCCACGGCGGCGGAGTGGTCCGACTTCCTGCAGCGGATCGACCGGCACGTGCGCTCCCTGGAGGGCGACGCCGTGCGCCGTCCCTGGGAGGCGTTTCGCGCCCTGCCCCCTCCCGCCGTCCAGGACTACGCCGCCTTCGTCACGGCGCTGCGCCGCCGCTGGGAGGGACCGCGACGCTACCTGGACGTGCCGCTGTCCGCCGCCGCCGGGAGCGTCGCGTTCCGCGCCTTCTTCCTGCACATCGCCGCGGACGCCGCCCGCTTTCTGGAGATCCACAACGCCCACCTGCAGGCCTACCGCGAGCGGCAGCGCATCCGCAGCGAGGCGCAGCCCTTTCCCGACCTGCAGCGGGAGGGGGAGCTGGTCGAACTGCCCTTCTGGACGCTGGCCTCCGGGCGGCGGCAGCGCCTCCTCCTGGACGCGCGGCGCCGCGCCCTGCTGGCGCGCGGCGAGGGGAGAGAGGAGGCATGGCCGCTCCCCACCCACCCCGCCGATCCGCTCTTCGCCCACCTGCGGCTGCGTCCGCGGGCCCTCACCCTGACGGCGTTCCTCCGCCTGCTGGTGGTGGACCTCTTCATCCACGGCGTCAGCGGCGGCCGCTACGACAGGGTGACCGACGCCGTGATCGCCGACTTCTTCCGCATGGTTCCGCCGCACTACGCCGCGGCGTCGGCTACCCTGCACCTGCCGCTGGAGGAGGCGGCCGACCCGGAGGTCACGCAGCGCTCCCTGCAGCGCCTGCTCCTGCAGGCCCGCCACAACCCCGAGCGCCTGCTCACCGCGCCCACAGCCCAGCAAGCGGCGCTGATCGCACAGAAGTGGCAGCTGATCCGCCGGCTGGAGGGACCGGGAGTCACCCGGCGGGAGCGGCGCGCCGCCACGCAGGCCATCCGCGCCCTCAACGCGCAGCTCTGCGCCGCCCTGGCCGACCGCGTCGCCGCGTGGGAGGAGATCCTGCGGGCCCTGGAGCGGCACAGCGGTCTGCCCGACGCGGTGACCTACCGCGGGTATCCCTACTTCCTCCATGAGCGAGAGCGGGTCGATGCCCTGGTCACCAGGATGCTGGGAGGAGGTGCGTGATGGTGCAGGAAGGCGAAATGGCTCCTGACTTCGCCCTGCCCGACGCCGCCGGGCGGACGGTCCGCCTGCGCGACTTTCGCGGGCAGACGGTCGTCCTCTACTTCTACCCGCGGGACGACACGCCCGGGTGCACCACCGAGGCCTGTGGCTTCCGCGACGACCACGCTGCCTTCACCGGTCGCGGGGCGGTGATCATCGGTGTCAGTCCCGATGACCCTGCGGCGCACGCCAGGTTCGCCCGGAAGCACAACCTGCCCTTCATCCTCCTGGCCGACCTGGAGCACACCGCGGCCAGGGCCTACGGTGTGTGGAAAGAGAAGCGGCGCTATGGCCGCACCTTCTGGGGCGTGGAACGGACCACATTCCTCATCGACCGGCAGGGGCGGATCGCCCGGATCTTCCGCAACGTCCGCCCCGCGGGGCACAGCCGTCAGGTGCTGGCCGTGCTGGGGGCGGCGCCGTGACGGCGCGCCGCCCGGGGAAAAGGAAGTCCGCGCCGCCGAGTGGAACGTAGGGAGGGCCGCATGTCCAGGGTATCGACCGTCGTTCTGCTGCTCAGCGGGCTCTTCCTCCTGGCCGCCTGCCAGCCCACCGTGGGCCTCTCCCCGCGCATCGCGCCGCTGCCGGAGGTCCCGCTGCAGGCGGCACCCATCGTGGCCGACGAGCAGGGGCGGCCCTTCGTCCCTGCGGCGGCGCAGGGCCGTGTGGTCTACGAGCGCGTCTGCGCCCAGTGCCACGGGGCGGAAGGGCGGGGGGACGGGCCGCTGGCCGCCTTCCTCAAGGCGCCGCAGAAGAACCCCTTCACCGACACCATGCGGCTGCTAGGATTGGACGTGAAGGGCGAGGACCTGCCGTCCCGGCCGGCCAACTTCCACAACCAGGTGCAGATGCGTCTGAACAGCCCCACGAACATGTACGAGGTCGTCACCCTGGGCCGTCCCCACACCGCCATGCCGGCCTTCGGTCCCAAGCCGGCCTACGGCGCCAACGACGGCATCCCGGGGCCGCGGTTCCTCAGCGAGACAGAACGGTGGAACGTGGTCTTCTACGAGTGGACCTACGCCACCTCGCCGGAGTCCATCGCCCGCGGCCGGCAGCTCTTCCAGGAACGCGAATTTCCGGTGAGCATTCCCGGCGTGGGCACGGTGCGCGCGACCTGCGCCTCCTGCCACGGCGCGGAAGGCGATGGGCGCGGCGGCGCGTACAGCCAGCTCATGGCCCGCCGCACGTGGGGCTGGCGCCTGGGGCGCGGGCCGGGGATCTTCCGCGACCGGGACTTCATGGTCAAGCGCAAGCCCACCGAGCTGTTCGCGTGGATCTACGATGGCATCGGGCTGATGCCGCCCTACAAGCAGTTCCTTACCGTGGACGAGATCTGGTCGCTGGTGGACTACATCTGGACCTTCGTCTACGCCTACACGCCGCCGCGGGGCCAGCAGCCATGAACGCCTGGAGGGCCCCCGGCACCGGCCGCGGTAGACAGGTCCCCGCCGCACCCGGGTGGTGAGCATGGGAATGCAGCAGCGTCTGCACCGTCGGACGTTTCTCCGCGTTGTCACCGGGGTGCCGGTCCTTGGCGCCGCGCTGGCCTTCCTCTCGCCGCTGCTGCGGCTGCTCAAGCCCAACGACCGCCCCTTCGAGGTGTTCTACAATCCCACGCGGCGGGACATCCCCCTGGGCGAGGTGACGGTGGCGGCCACCCTGGCCGAGGTGGCCCGCCCCTGGGACTTCAAGTACTTCGTCTTCACCCAGAAGTACCCGCAGTACACCCCCACGGGGCTGCGCCAGGCCAGCGTGCCCGCCGTGGTGCTGCGCCTGCCGCAGAAGATCCGCCTGCCCTGGGATTGGGCCGGCCAGATCGGCAAGCCGCAGCTGGTGGGGCGGGAGAGCGACATCATCATCTTCTCCCGCATCTGCCCCCACCTGGGGTGCATCTTCAACTTCGTCCCCAACTGGCAGGAGGTGACCGCAGGCTACGGCGGCTACGTGCCGCCGCCACCGCGGCGACATGCGCTCATCGCCTGCCCGTGCCACCTCTCCATCTTCGACCCGGCGGACCCGCAGCAGCCGGGACGCGTCCTCTCCGGCCCGGCGCCCCGCCCGCCACGGACCTTCCTCTACGAGATCCGCGGTGAGGAGATCGTGGTCACGGACGTGGAACCGGGAGGCATCGCCTGAGATGGCCATCGCCGACTGGATCCGGGAGCGGAAGGCCCACCTGGATCTCTTCGACGAGACGAAGACCCACTACCAGCACAACCCTCTCTACCTGCTGGGGCCGATGCTCTACTACTTCTACCTGCTCACGGTGGTCAGCGGGGTCATCCTCATGCTCTGGTACGAGCCCACCACCAGCGGCGCCTACGACTCCATCGTCCGCATCTCCCGGGAGATCGGGCGGATCACCGTGGGGGGCGTGGTCGTCCCCCTGGGGTCGCTGGTGCGCGGCATCCACAAGTACGCGGCCGACGCGGTGTTCCTCTGCTTCATCCTGCGCATCTACCGCATGTACTTCGCCGGGGAGTACAAGCGCCCGGGGGAGCTCTCCTGGATGCTCTTCTTCCTCGGGCTGGTCCTGACCATGATCTCCGGCGTCACCGGGTACCTGCTCATCTGGAACCAGCGCTCCTTCTGGGCGGCCAAGACCATCCTCACGGTGCCGGTGTACCTGGACGAGCTCACCGCCTGGATTCCTCGGGTGGGGGAGCAGCTGAAGTTCGGCTCGATGATCGCCTACATCTTCCTGGGCGGGTCGGCCATCGGGCAGGCCACCATCACCCGCTTCTACGCCATCCACTTCGGCATCTCCATCGTCCTCCTGTTGCTCATCGAGGTCTACGTCTACCGTACGCGCCGCGCCAGGCTGAAGATGTCCTGGGTTCCCATGCTGTTGCTGTTCCTCATGGTCCTCTTCGTGGCCTGGGCGCTGCCGGCGGAGATGGGACGGCGCGCCGACCCCAACCGCACGCCCCTGCCCATCCTCTCCGACTGGTACTTCCTGGCCCTCTACCAGTACGTGAAGTACACGCCGCCGCTGTGGGCGGGGCTGGGGCCGGGGCTGCTGATCGGGGTGGGCATGCTGGTCCCCTTCCTCGACCGGTCCAAATCCCGCCACCCCCTGGACCGCCCCTTGTTCTTCGTCCTGGGGCTGCTGGCGCTGGCGTACTTCCTGGCCTTCACCGCGCTGATCATGTGGAACATCGCGCAGATCGAGCGGGAGCCGCCCATCGTCCTGCTGGTGACCGTGGTGGTCATGGGCGGGGGCTTCCTCTGGCACCTGCGCCGCCGCTGGGGGCAGGCCCGCGCCGCGGCCTCCGTCGCCACCCTGCCGCCGCGGCGGGCGCGGCAGCGGGAGGGGGCCTGATGCGCACGCTCCTCTCCTGGGCGGCGTTCGCCGCGGCCGTCTACGCTTTCTCTGGGCTGTGGGCGGCCTTCCGCGGCGCGCTCCAGGGCCGGCCAGCGGTGCCCCCGGCGGCATTCCTGGGCCTGGTCGCCCTCTTTCTGCTCAGCCTGGGCTACCTGGCCTTCATCGTCTACGCGGCCGACCGCGGCGCCGGACGGGTGCGGCGGCGCATCGCCTTCTTCGACCGGATCCTCGACCGGGGGCAGCATGGGTAGCCGGCGGACCTCCCTGCTGGCGGTGGTGCTCCTGGCCGCGGGCAGCCTGCTGCTGGCGGGGCTCATCGTCATCGCCGAGCTGCGGGACGACTACGCGCTGGGCGGCGCCGCCCTGGGCGCCATCCTGGTGGCCTACGGGCTGATCGCCCTCTTCCTGCGGCGGCTGGGCCTGATCGGGCCGCGCCGCGCGGAAGGGAAGTAGGCAGGAGGACTCCATGTACCGACGGGCCCTGACCTGGCTGCTGCGGCAGACGGTGAAGCTGGACGTCTATATCAACCGGATCTACCCCTCCGACTGGAACCCCCTCTACTACACGGGCGGGCTGGCGCACTTCTTCCTCTTCGTCCTGGTCCTTTCCGGGATCTTGCTGTTCTTCTACTACGTGGCCAGCCTGGACGGGGCCTACGCCAGCATCCGCTACCTCAGCGAGGAGGTCCCCTACGGGTTTCTCCTGCGCGGCCTGCACCGCTACGCCGCCGACGGGTTCATCGTGGCCGTGCTGCTGCACCTCTTCCGCAACTGGTTTACCGACCGCTACCTCTTCGCCCGCGACGGGCCCTGGATCTCGGGGATGTTCCTGCTGATCCTGGGGGGCTTCATCGGCGTCAACGGGTACCAGCTGGTCTGGGACCAGCGGGCCCAGGCCATCACCGAGATCTTCGTGGCCATCCTCCGCGCCGTCCCCCTGGCGGGGGCGGCGCTGGTACGCCTCTTCCTGGGCAGCGAGGGGGTCAGCACGGCCATGCTGCCGCGGATCCTCTTCCTGCACGTGGGGGTCGCCTCGTTCCTCTACGTCCTGCTCTGGTGGCACTACGTCCGCCTGCGCCACCCCAAGATCTGGCCGCCGGCCACCTGGGTGCTGCTGCTGCTGGGCGTGCTCGTCCTGCTCTCCGCCCTGCCGGGGACGCGGCCTACCGCAGGCGTGCCGGCCCAGCCCGGCGTGCGCGTCACCTCCTACCCGCTGGACGTCTTCTTCCTGCTGCCGTTCTGGCTGGCCAGCTACCTGCCGCCGGGTGTGGTGGCAGCCGGGCTGGCCGGGCTGCTGCTGGCCGGCTACGTCATCCCGTACCTGAGGCGGGAGGACGAATCCCGTATGGGCCCCCGGCACGCGGGGGTGGCGCAGGTCATCGACGGGAACTGCACCGGGTGCGAGCTCTGCTACTACGACTGCCCCTACGACGCCATCGTCATGGTCCCCTCACCCCATCCCGGCCTGACCAAGGCGGCGGCCAACCGCAAGCTCCTGGCGGTTGTGATAGACTCGCGCTGCGTGGAGTGCGGCATCTGCGTGGGGGCGTGTCCGTTCCAGGCGCTGGAGCTGCCCCGCTTCCTGGAGGCGGACCTCATGCGGCGCGTCACTGAGGCGGTGCGCGCAGGGGCGCCGGCATAGCGGGAGGGCGGATGAAGGTCGTCGGGTTTGTGTGCGACTGGGCGGTGTCCACGGATGGGTTGCTGGACGCGCGGGGGGAGCTGCGGGCTTATCCCGGCGTGCACATCGTGCGCATCCCCTGCTCGGGGTTCATGCGCCCGGACTGGCTGGAGGAGTCGCTGCGCGCCGGCGCCGACGGCGCCTTCGTCACCGGATGTCCCTACGGCGACTGCCTCAACCGCGAGGGGAACTACCTGATGCGGGACCGGCTGGAGCAGCTGGTGCGGCGCCTGCAACGGCGACGCGTCGACCCCGGCCGCGTGGCCATGTTTGCCCACGGGCTGCACGAGCGGGAGGCCTTCCTCGCCGAGGTGGGGGCTTTCCTCCGCCGCCTGGAAGGCCTGCCACGGCCGGCCGCGCAGCCGGCGCGCCCTGCGGTCCGCTCCGCGGCGGGGGAGGCGGCCAAATGACCTGGCGTCGCCTGCCGCTTGGCACCCTGCTGCTCTACCTGCTCTTCTATCTGGCCTTCTTCCTGCTGCTGCTCTTCGTCGCATCCTTCGGCCGGGTGGCGGAGGCGTAGGGGCGGGAGGAGAAGGCGTGGACCTGGCGCAGATCTACGCGCCGATTCAGCACAATCTGGATGCCCTGGACGGGCTGCTGCGGGCCGAACTGAGCAGCGAGGACCCGTTCATCGGGGAGCTGGTGGCCTACGTGCTTTCCACGCGGGGCAAGCTGGTGCGGCCGGCGCTGGCCTGTCTTGCCGCCGAGGCTATCGGCGGCGGGGAGGAGGAGCGCCTCTATCTGGCCGGGACGGTGGAGCTCATCCACATAGCCTCCCTGATTCACGACGACATCATCGACGAGGCCGACGTGCGCCGCGGCAGCCCCACGGTGAACGTGCAGTGGGGCAACCAGCTGGCCGTGCTGCTGGGAGACCTGCTGTTCGCCCGCGCCTTCGACCTGATCAGCCGGGTCCGTCATCCCCAGGTGGCGCCGGCTGTGGCGCACGCCGCCGTGCGGATGAGCCAGGCGGAGATCAAGCAGATTGAGTATGCGGCGGAGCCGCACGAGCACGAGGGGGTCTACCTGGAAATCATCGAGGGCAAGACGGCGGCGCTCTTCTCCGCCGCCTGCCGCGGCGGTGCCCTCCTGGCCGGGGGGACCGCGCCGCAGGCCGCGGCCCTGGCGGAGTTCGGCCTGGCGTGGGGGATGTCGTTTCAGATCACCGACGACACCCTGGACCTGACCAGCCGGCCGGAAGAGCTGGGCAAGCCCATCGGCTCGGACATCCAGGGAGGGAAGGTAACCCTGCCGGTGATCCATGCCCTGCGCTGTGCATCCCCCGCCGACCGGGCCGCGCTGGTGCGGCTGCTGCAGGTGCCGTCCGCGGACGGGCAGGTGGAGGAGGTCCGTCTCCTGCTGGATCGCTATGGGGCCATCGAGTACGCCGTGGGTGTGGCCCGCCAGTATGCGGCGCGCGCCGCCGCGGCGCTGGAGGCGCTGCCGCCCTCCCCCGCGCGGCAGAGCCTGCGCGCGCTCACCGAGTTCGTCCTGGTCCGCCCGCGCTGACGGGCGCTTCGGCAAGTGCCCCGCCGTCGAGGAGACGCGGGAAGGAATCGATTCTCCTCCCGCCAAAACCTGTTGGTGTTTTGCAGCGCGTTGGGCCCCTGTCGGGAAACGGGCAGCGACCATCATGAAGGTGACGTGCATCATTCCCGCCTACAACGAAGCCGGGGGCATCTCCGCCGTGGTAGCGGCGGCCCGCGGGTGTGCGCAGGTGGTCGAGGTCATCGTGGTCTCCGACGGGTCTACCGACGAGACGGCGCGGCGGGCGGCGGCGGCCGGCGCCGACCGGGTGCTGGTCCTGCCGCGCAACCGGGGGAAGGGGGGCGCTGTGGCGGCTGCGGTGCCCCACGCCCGGGGCGAGGTCCTGCTGCTGTTGGACGCGGACCTGCGCGGGCTGCGCCCGACGCACCTCACCCAGCTGCTGGCGCCGCTGCTCGCCGGTCGGGCGGAGATGGCGGTGGGGGTGTTCACGGACGACCCGCTTCACGGGATGCTGCCCACGCTCTCGGGGCAGCGGGCGGTGCAGCGGCGGCTGCTGCGCCACTCCGAAGCCCTGGCGGGCACGGGGTTCGGCTTCGAGCTGGCGCTGGACCGGCTGGCCCGGCGGGAAGGTGCGCGCGTGGTGACTGTCCCGCTCTCGGGCGTGGCCCACCGGCGGAAGCGACAGAAGTACGGGACGGTGAAAGGGCTCCGCCAGGAGGTGCGGGCATCGTCGGATCTCTTCCGGCAGGTCCGTCGCCTGGTGGCGCCGCGCCGGGCCGCCGCCCGCGCGCGCCCGGGGCGTCCGACGAGGGAGAGGCGGAAACCGATGGTCCTGGGAGGCATCCTCCTGGTCTTGCTTGTCCTGCTGCTCGCGCCGGTCTTCCTGGCCCCCGCGTCTCATGCGTCGCACGTGCCCGTGGTCTCGCCGCTTCACCCGGCAGACCGCCTGCTGCTGGTGGTGGCGCATCCGGACGATGAGATCATCGGCGCCGGAGGGCTGGTGGCGACAGGCCGCCGCCTGGGGGTGCCCGTCAGTGTGCTGATCCTGACCAACGGCGACAGCAACCGCATGAGCGCCGCCCTGATCGGCCACCACCTGCGCCCCGGGCCCTCCGACTTCGTGCGCACGGGAGTGGTACGCCAGGAGGAGTCGCGGGAGGCGCTGCGTCGGCTGGGCGTGCCGGAGGAGGAGGTCTTCTTCCTGGGTTTTCCCGACCGGATGCTCCCTCAGGTCCTGGCCAGCCAGACCCCGGTGACCTCGCCGTTCACCCGGTTGAGCCGGGCGGAGTATCCCCGTGTGATGGTGCCCGGAGCGCCCTACACCGCGGGGGAGCTGCGCCAGCTGGTGCTGCGCGTGGTGGAGCAGGTGCGCCCCACCGTCATCATCACCCACGCGCCGTTTGACCGGCACGGCGACCACCAGGCGGCGTACGCGCTGGTCAGCCCGCTGCTGGGGAAGGTCCGCCTCTACTCCTTCCTGGTGCACGCGCCGGGATTCCCCCGCCCGCTGCGCTTCGCCCCGCGGGAGCCCCTGCAGCCGCCCGCCAGCATGGCCCAGCTGACGGGATGGTCGTGGGTGGAGTTCCCCCTGTCGGCAGACGCCCAGCGCGACAAGCGGGAGGCGCTCAACGCGCACCGCAGCCAGCTGGAGACGCCGTACCTGCGGCTGCTCCTGGGGGCCTTCGTCCGCACCAACGAGCTGTTTGCCGTGCCCCGCCAGGTCAGCTTAGCCTCCGGAACGCCCAGGTGACCCCCCATCCGACGACGATCTCCTGGGGGACGCTGAGCGCAGGAGGGACGGCGCGGCGGAGCAGGCGGCGGCGCAGGGCGGCGGGCAACGCTCCGGCAGAGGAGAGGCTGAACAGCAGCGTTCCCCCGGGGACAAGCACCCGGGCCAGTTCGCGGAAACTGGGCGGGGCGTTCTGCAGCACCACCACCTCAAGGCCGCCCGTCGCCAGCGGCAGCGCCCACCCGTTGCCCACGACGCGGTAAACAGCGGGGGCAGGCCGCAGCTGGTCCAGCATCGCTGGCGAAAGGTCCACCGCCACGATCCGGGCGTGGGGAAAGCGGGCCCGAAGCAGGCGCGTGGCCGAGCCGGTCCCCGCGGCGATGTCCCCGCACCAGCGGGGGTCGCCCCCGGTGGCCGCCAGCGCGGCGCGCAGCGCTGCGTCGTATCCGGGGGTGCACGCGATGACCTCCGCCTCGTAGCGCGAAGCCGCCCGGTGGTAGCGGCAGCGGAAGATGGGGGTCAGACGGGACCCCGCTAGGGGGAACGCGGCCTGCAGCAGGTAGCTGAGGTCGGTCAGGACGGCCCCGCAGGCGGCTCTTCGGGGGGCGGCTTGGGATCCTCGTCGGGTGCTTCCAGGGTCCGGCGGAACTCGCGGATGGCCCGGCCCAGCGCCGCGCCCATGCCGGCCAGGCGCTGCGGGCCGAAGACCAGCAGGGCGATCGCCAGAATCAGGATCATCTCGGGAAATCCCACGTTGGGCAGCATGCGGATTCACCTTGATCCCATTATGCACCCGGAGGGCGCGGCCCCGCCACGGCGTCACCGATTCCCCAATGGGGGCCGTGCGGGCAGGGCGTGGGGAGTGGCGGGAAGGCCGAGGAGGGGCCGCACCGCCGCAGCGGGAATGTTACCCGCGTGAGCGAGGTCCAGCGCGATTCCACCCCGACCATCCTGCGCCGCCTGGCGGGGAATATCGCCGCCCTCGTGCAGGCCTACGCCCTGCTGGCCGGGGCGGAGGGCCGCGCGTCCGTCCGCGACGTGGTCGGCGCGGTCCTCTTCCTGGCCGCCGCGGGGCTGCTGGCCGTCCTGGCGCTGGCCCTGGCGGTGGTCACGGTCGTGCTGCTGCTGTCGCAGGTGCTGCAGCCCTGGGAGGCGGCTGCCGCGGTTTTCGCCCTCACGGGCATCGTCATGGTGCTGTGCATCGGGCTGGGCCTGGGGCGCTTGCGGCGGCGCCGCCTGCGGAGGGTGGTCGAGGCATTCAAGGAGGACCTGCGGTGGCTGCGCCACCATCTCCTGGAGAGCGACTGAAGACGCTGCGCGGAGAGATCGCGCGGGACGCGGCGGAGCTGCGCCGACGCTGGGGGGTGGCGCGGGAGCGGGTCCCCCGGGAGTGGCGCGAGGTGTACGCCGCCGGGCGTGAGGTGGTCGACCTGTTGTGGCTGGTGCTGCGTCGCCGCGCTCCCAGGGATCCGTCCGCCCCGCCCTCCCCGCGGTGATATAATCGACGCGGAGGTGGCGCATGCCCAACGTCGGACTGCCCGAGCTGCTCATCATCTTCCTCATCCTCCTGCTCCTCTTTGGGGCGAACCGCCTGACCGGCATCGGCCAGGCGCTCGGGCGCACCATTCGGGAGTTCCGGAAGGAAGTGCGCGACGTCGAGGAGGACGTGCGCGGCGAGGGGCGGCCGAAGACCTCCGCCTGACCCGCGCGTTACTCCCCCGCCATGGCCGTC
>JBBIIQ010000016.1:0-17674 GCA_037446405.1 Armatimonadota bacterium
CCGCCTGGCCCGGCTGGAGGAGGAGCTGGGGCTGGAGCCCGACCCCTTCCCCCAGGAGTTCCGCGGCGAGTGGGACCGGCAGCGGCGCCGTGCCGTCCCCTCGCCGGCGGAGCGGCGCGCGGCGGTGTGCGCGGCGTGGGCGCGGGGCGGGGAGTGGGGGGTACTGGTGCGCGAGTTCGAGGTGGAGGAAGGAGACCTGCAGCGCATCGTCCTGCAGGCGGCGGAGGTGCTGATGCAGCTGGAGGGGCTACCCCAGCCGTCGGTCCGCGCCGTCGCCCGGGACACCCGGATGCTGCTCCTGCGACCCCCTGTGCTGTAAGGCTTGCCCCGCGGTGTCCCTTGCCCGGGGGATCGACTATAATTATGAAGAGGACACTTTGTCCACATCGCGGACACAAGCGTCTTTCCCGTTCGCGGACCTACCGCTCCATGAGCGCGCGTCGCAGTCGTGTTCGCTGCTCTCATCACCGCCCAGGGGAGGTGCGGCAATGAGGAGAGGGAGTCGGCTTTGCCGAGTCGTGTCGTACGCTCTTGTGGCGGGGACGCTCCTTCTAAGCGTCCTCGCACCAGCCCGTTCTGCAGAGGTCGTCACTCTGCGCTTCTCCAACTGGCATCTCGTCGAGGATGTCTGGGGGCGCTCGCTGCGCGAGGCGATCAATATCTTCGAAAGCCGCAACCCGGGCATCCGCATCACGCCCGAGCCCATCTCCTACGCCGAGAAGGAACCGCGCTACCAGGCGGAGTGCTCCGCCCGGCGAATGCCCGATGTCGTCAAGCTGCACAACTTCTCCCTGGCCATGTTCTTTGAGCTCGGCTGCGCCGCAGATCTCACCCCCTTCGTGCAGCGCAAGGGCCCCGGCTTCCTCAAGGCCTGGTACGAGTTCCCCCTGAAGATGCTCACCTACCGGGGGCGGCTGATGGCGATGCCCGACGACTTCCAGTCCATTGTGCTCATCTACAACCAGGAGCTGTTCCGCGCCGCCGGCCTGGATCCCAAGAGGCCTCCGCGTACCTGGACGGAGTTCCTGGAGTACTCCAGGAGGCTCACCCGGGATATCGATGGAGACGGCCGGCTCGACCAGTGGGGCTTCAGCATCCCTGCGTCCAAGAACCCCGGGCTGCCGCTGCGCATCATGCCCATCGTCTGGAGCTTCGGTGCCGACTTCATCACCGAGGACGGGCGCCGCTCGGCCATGAACACCCCGGAGTTCCGGGAGGCCTTCCGGTTTATCGTGGAGCTGGCCACCGTGCACAAGGTGGTCCCCCCGGGCGTGACCACCTTCGGCCCCCAGGACGTCCGTATCCAGATGGCCCAGCGGCGCATCGCCATGAAGATCGGCTCGGCATGGTCCTACCCGATTGTGAACGCGCTGAACCCGCAGTTGAATGCAGCGCAGGTGCTGGAGGCGGCCCCCGTACCGGTGGGACGAAAGCGCATCACCGCCGCCTGGCTGGATGCCTGGATCATGAGTCCCCACACCCGGTACCCGGAAGAGGCCTGGAAGTTCATCGAGTTCCTCACCAGCAAGGAGGTCGAGAAGAAGTTCTTTGAGGACAACCGGGTCATCTCGTCCCGCAAGGACGTGAACACCTTGCCGATGGTGCGCAGCGACAAGTTCTCCCGGGTGATCGTCGCCGAGCTCGAGCACGCCCGGCTCGAACCGTTCATCAAGGAGTGGCCGGAGATCTTTGACGCCTTCGCCACGGCCCTGCAGGAGGCGATGACTGGGGCGAAGCCCGCAGAGCGGGCCCTGCTGGACGCGCACACCAGGGTGGAGGAGATCCTGGCCCGCCGGCGGTAGAAGGGCTGGCCGCGGGCCGATGGCATGAGCGTAGGCGTCCTTGGGTTGCGCCTCGGCGCCCGCCGCGGACATGCGCGGGAGAGGATCGCCGGCTACCTCTTCGTGGCGCCGGCGATCCTCCTTCTCGGCGCCGTGCTGGCCTACCCGGCCTTCACCAGCCTCCGGCTGAGCTTCACCGTGGCGGGCTCGCCGCGTGGTCTGGGGCTGGACCAGTACTGGCTCCTGCTGCGCTCCGCCCTCTTCTGGCAGGTCGTGCGGCAGACAGGAGTCTTTGTGGCCGCCAGTGTCGCGGCCCACCTGATCCTGGGGATGCTCCTCGCCCTGGCCCTGAACCGTCCCCTGATGGGGCGCACGCCGCTGCGGATCATGGTGCTCCTCCCCTGGGTCGTGCCCGATGTGGTGGCCGGCATCGTGTGGAAGTGGATCCTCAATCCCCTCTACGGGGTCCTCAACGATGTCTTGCTTGAGCTGCGCCTGGTGCAGGCCCCGCTGGAGTGGATCGCCAGCCCCAAGCTGGCGCTCTTCAGCGTGATCCTGGCCAACATCTGGCGCGGCTTTCCATTCGTCATGGTCATCCTGCTGGCCGGCCTGCAGGCGATCCCGGAGGAGCTGTATGAGGCCGCGGCGATCGACGGCGCCGGCCCGGGGGCCAGCTTCCGGCACATCACCCTTCCCGGCCTGCGCAAGGTGCTGGTTGTCGCCCTGGCCCTGGACACCATCTGGGAGGTGCGGCGTTTCGGGCTCATCCAGGCCATGACCGGCGGGGGGCCGGGGACCATGACGGAGGTGCTCTCCACCCAGGTCTTCAAGCAGTACTTCCAGTTCTTTCGCTTCGAGTACGCGTCGGCGATGGCCATCGCCATGACGGTGCTGCTGCTGGTGATCAGCATCCCCTACGTGCGGATGATCGTGCGGGAGGAGTAGGCCGTGCGCGGGTTCTTCTCCTCACGCTCGCCGCTGGCCGCCGCGGCCATCTACGCCTTTCTGCTGGCGGTCGGGGTCTACGTCCTCTTTCCCTTTCTCTGGATGCTCCTGACGTCGCTGAAGACCGAAACCGAGGCGCTGCAGATCCCGGTGGCCTGGTTGCCGGTCCGGCCGACGCTCAAGGCCTACGCCGTGATGTGGTTCCGCAAGAACTACGCCGTCTACTTCTTCAACAGTACTGTCGTCTCCCTGAGCACAGCGGTGCTCTCCAGCCTGCTGGGCGCCCTGGCGGGGTACGGCTTCTCCCGGTTCGCCCTGCGCGGCCGGGGGATGCTCATGGGCTTTGTCCTGACCACGCAGATGCTGCCCGGCGTCCTGGTGGTGGGGCCCTACTTCAAGACCCTGTCGGCGGTCGGGCTGTATGACACGCGCACCGGCCTGGTCATCGCCTTCCTCACCATCTGCCTGCCCTTCGCCACGTGGATGCTCAAGGGCTTCATCGACGGTATTCCTCGGGAGCTGGACGATGCCGCCCGCGTCGACGGCTGCAGCTGGCTTGGGATTTTCGCCCGCATTGTCATGCCGCTGGTGCTCCCCGGGCTGGTGGCCACCGTGCTCTTTGCGTTCCTGCTCGCCTGGGGCGACCTGCTCTGGGTATCCACGCTGACCCACAGCGAGTCCATGGTCACGGTGACTCTGGCCATTGCCCGCACCGTGCAGGAGTTCTATGTGAACTGGCCCGAGTTGATGGCCGGAGCCCTCATCGGTGGCGTGCCCAGCATCTTGCTCTACCTCCTCATGCAGCGCTGGCTCGTTCAGGGGCTCACGGCGGGCGCCATCAAGCAGTAGGAGGGCGGCCCATGCGAGGGGTGATGAAGGTCGGACGTGGTCCCGGGCTGGTGGAGCTCCGTGAGGTGCCGCAGCCGGTGGCGGGCCCGGGGGAGGTGCTGGTTCGGATCCATGCCGCGGCTGTGTGCGGCACGGACCTGCACATCTACCGGGACGAGCACCCCTACTGGCCCCCCGTGATCCTCGGTCACGAGTTCGCGGGCATCATCGCCCAGACGGGCGACGGTGTGGAGGGATTCCGCCCGGGGGATCGAGTCATCGCCGAGACCAGCACGGGCAGCTGCGGCGCGTGCTTCCTCTGTCGGACGGGGAACCGCCACGTGTGCGCGCACAAGCGGGCGGTCGGGATCGGCCGGCACGGGGCCTTTGCGTCTTACGTGGTGCTGCCGGCGAAGCTCCTGCACCGCGTGCCCGACCCTCTCAGTCTCGAGGAGGCCGCGCTGGCGGAACCGACAGCGATAGCCGTTCACGCGGTGGTGGAGCGGGCGCGCGTTGCGCCCGGGGAGACCGTTGTGGTCCTGGGGCCGGGTCCCATCGGGTTGCTCTGCCTGCAGGTCGCCCGCGCCTGCGGGGCGGGACGGGTGCTGGTCAGTGGCACAGCCAGAAGCGCTCCTGTGCGTCTGGCCGCAGCGGCACAGCTCGGCGCGGATGTCACCGTCAACGTCGGCGAGGAGGACCTGGTGGAGCGGGTCATGGAGCTCACCGGCGGCGAGGGTGCCGACGTCGCCATCGAGACCTCGGGATCGCCTCAGGCGGTAGCCCTGCTGCCCTCGCTGGTGCGGCGGCTGGGGCGAATCTGCCAGGTCGGCGTCGTGGGACAGCCCGAGCTCAGCTTTCCCTGGGCCGCCGCCTTCTACAGAGGTGTGGAGGCACAGTTCTCCGTCAGCAGCCGTCACAGTAGCTGGGTGACTGCTCTCCGGCTCCTGGCTTCCGGCGTGGTCCGTCTCGCCCCCCTGGTGTCAATGCGCCTGCCCCTGGACGAGTGGGAGGAGGCCTTCCGCGCCCAGGTGGAAGGTCGGGCGGTCAAGGCGCTGCTGGTCCCGCAGGAGTGACCATGCTCCTGGAAGGCCGCACTGCCATGGTGACCGGAGCGGGCCGCGGGATCGGTCGTGCCATCGCCCTGCGCCTCGCAGCCGCCGGATGCCGGGTGGCGGTGACGGACATCTCTGCAGAGCTGGCCGGGGTGGTGTGCGAGGAGATCTGCCGGGGGGGCGGCACGGCGCTGGCTGTTGCGGCCAATGTCGCCGATTGGGAGGGCGTGGTGCATGCCTGCGCCGTGGTGCATCAGACCCTGGGAGGGCCCGACATTCTGGTGAACAACGCGGGGATCATCCGCCGGGGCACCCTGGAGACGATGCGCCTGGAGGACTGGCACGACGTGATTGCCGTCAACCTCACCGGCACCTTCTACTGCTGTCGTGCGGCCGTCCCGTACATGAAAGAAGCCCGGTGGGGTCGAATTGTCAACGTGGCCTCGATCACGGCGCGGACGGGCGATCTGCTCTCCGCGCCTGGATACGCCTCCTCTAAGGCGGGCGTGGTGGCGCTGACCAAGACGCTGGCTCGCCACCTGGCGCCCTGGGGGATCACCGTCAACGCCGTTGCCCCGCACGCCATCGAGACGGAGATGACGGCAGAGTGGACGCCCGAACGCCGCCGGGAGGTGGTGGCGGGCATTCCGCTGGGGCGCCTGGGCACGGTGGAGGAGGTGGCCGCGGCGGTGGAGTTCCTGGCCTCGCCGCTGGCCGGGTATATTACCGGTGTCACCCTGGATCTCAACGGAGGCGCCTGGATGGGGTGAACGGTTGGGTGAGCGCGGCGGGATGAAGGCGTGGCGGCCGGGGGCGCGCTACGCCGCCGAGCACCTCAAGGCTTTCAGCGAACGCATCCTGCAGTGGGCAGGTGCGCGGTCCGCGGACGCGGTGCTGACGGCCGATGGGCTGGTGACCGCGGACCTGCGGGGCGTACACTCCCACGGGGTGGTGCGCATCGACGTCTACGCCGCACGCCTGAGATCTGGCGGCATCAATCCGGCGGCAGAGCTGGTGGTGGTTCGCGACAGGGGTCCCGTGGTCGTGGCGGATGCCCAGGCCGGGCTGGGGATTGCCATGGCGGTCAGGGCGATGGACCTGGCCATCGAACGAGCAGGAGCGTATGGCTTCTCCGCGGTTGGCGTGCGCAACAGCAGCCACTGCGGGATGCTGGCCTACGTGGCCCTGCGTGCCGTGCAGCGGCGCATGGTGGGCATCGCCCTGAGCAATGCCGACGCTCAGGTCGCCCCGTGGGGCGCGCGGCAGCGGTACCTGGGGACGAACCCGCTGGCGGTGGCGGTGCCGGCCGGAGAGGAACCCCCCATCGTCCTGGATATGGCCACCAGCGTCGTCGCTCACGGGAGGATCCGGGCGGCCGCGGCCCGGGGGGAGCCCATCCCGCCGGAGTGGGCGCTGGACGAGTACGGTCGACCAACCACTGACCCCCATCAGGCGCTGCGGGGAGCCCTCCTTCCCTTTGGCGGACCCAAGGGGTCGGGGATCAGCCTGATCATCGACATCCTGGCGGGCATCCTTCCCGGGGGGCGGTCGGGACCGGAGATCGTTCCGCTGTATACGCAGGTCGATCACCCTCAGGGGGTCGGACACCTGCTGATGGCCATCGCCGTTGACGCCTTCGGTGATGCGGAGGCGTTCCAGCGGCGAGTCGATCGGTTGATTCGCGATGTGCGTGCGCTGCCTGCGGCACAGGGGCAGGGCGAAGTGTTGCTGCCGGGGGAGCTCGAGCACCGGCGCGCGCAGGCGTACGGGATCAGCGGCATCCCCCTTCCCGGGGAAGCCGTGGAGGTG
The DNA here is from genome assembly GCA_037446405.1 of Armatimonadota bacterium. Classification (GTDB taxonomy): domain Bacteria; phylum Sysuimicrobiota; class Sysuimicrobiia; order Sysuimicrobiales; family Humicultoraceae; genus Humicultor. The sequence goes on from JBBIIQ010000016.1 coordinate 6,416, forward strand.
ATGGCGCGGCTGGCGGCGGAGAGCGGGATCCCCGCTCCCCCGCCGCAGGCGGGCCCAGACTGATGCCGTTGGAGGAATGACACCGTGGCAGAGCGACACATGCGCAGAGTCTCGGCGCGGCCATCCGCCGGGCCTGTCTCAGCGGAAGGGGCATCCCGGACGGTGCAGTCCGTGGATCGCGTTGTGGCGCTCCTGGACAGCCTTGGTCAAGCCGAGCGCCCGCTCACTGTTCGCGAGCTGAGCGCGGCGGTCGGCCTTCCCCGCCCTACCATCTACCGCCTGGTGCACACCCTGGAAGCGCACGGGCTCCTGGTGTCCAGCGACAGCCGGTACGCCATCGGTCCCCGCGTCCTCTGGCTGGCGGGGCGGCGGCTGCAGCAGATCGAGCTGCGCGCAGCGGGACGCCCCCACCTGGTGGAGCTGGCCCGGCGCACGGGGGAGACCGCCCACCTGGCCGTGCTGGAGCAGGGCCAGGTGGTCTACATCGACAAGGTGGAGTCGGGCGGGCCGCTGCGCATGGCCTCCACGGTGGGGGCCATCATGCCCGCCCACTGCACCGCGCTGGGGAAGGCGATGCTGGCGTTCCTGCCGCCGGCGCAGCTGCAGGAGGTCCTGCGCACCCACGGGCTGCCCCGCCGCACGGCCAACACCATCACCGACCCGGCACGCCTCCTGGCGGAGCTGGCCGCGGTCCGCGCCCGCGGGTACGCCATCGACAACGTGGAGAACGAGGAAGGCATCCGCTGCGTGGGCGCCCCGATCATCGACCACCGCGGCCAGGTCGCCGGAGCGGTCAGCGTCTCCGGCTCGGTAGCCACCATCACGCTGGAGCGGGCGCGCCGCGACCTCAGCGTCCGGGTGCGGGAGGCGGCGCAGCAGATTTCCCGGGCCCTGGGCTGGACCCAGCCCCCGGCCCGCCCGAGAGGAGGGGAGGCATGACGACAGACGCCGCCGCGGAACTGCGCACCCTGCTGGAGGGGTTTCGCGCCGTAAGCACCGCATCCGTTGCCGACGCCGTCGACCGGGTCGTGCAGCGCCCGGGGTTCATGAGCCATGAGATCAAGCCCATCGTGCCCGCCAGGATCGCCGGGCCCGCGGTCACCGTGCTGGAGCGCGCCGCCCTGGAGGCCCAGCCGCCGCGCCACGCGTTGCAGGCCATCGACGAGTCGCCCGCGGGGAGCATCGTCGTCATCGGCCTGGAGGACCCGGCGGGTGTCCGGAACGTGGCGCTGTGGGGCGGGCTGATGGCGGTAGCCGCAGCCACCCGCGGCCTCGCCGGTGCCGTGCTCGACGGCGGCGTGCGCGACGTGGAGGAGATCCGCCAGCTGGGCTTCCCGGTGTTCTCGCGGACCGTTGTCCCCTCCACCAGCGTGGGGCGGCTCGTGACCGTGGCCAGGGAGATTCCGGTTTCCTGCGGCGGCGTCCTGGTCAACCCCGGCGACATCGTCGTCGGGGACAGCGATGGGGTGGTGGTGGTGCCCCGCGCCGCGGCGGCGGAGGTGCTGGCCGCCGCCACCCAGATCGAGGAGACGGAGCGGCGCATGACCGGCCGCATCAAGGAGAGCGGATCGATCCTGCGGGCGCTGCAGGAGTTCGGCCGCATCTAGGGAGGCCCCGTGCCCGACCTCATCGCCCTGGGAGAGCCGATGGCCGAGTTCGCCGCCGAGGAGCGGGGGCGCCTGGGGGAGGTGACCCGCTTTCGCCGCGGCTGGGGGGGAGATACGTGCAACGTCGCCGTCGCCGCCGCCCGCCTGGGCGCCTCCGCGGGCTACATCACCCGCCTGGGAGGGGACGAGTTTGGCCGCGCCTTCCTGGCGCTTCTGGAGCGGGAGGGAGTCGACCGCTCCCGCGTGCTCGTCGACCCCGAGGGGTTCATGGGCGTCTACTTCATCGCCCTGGATGAATCGGGGAAGCACGACTTCACCTACTACCGCGCGGGGTCCGCCGCCAGCCGCCTGCAGCCGGAGGACATCGACCCGGCCTACCTGCAGACGGCCCGCGTCTTCCACACCAGCGGGATCACTCAGGCGATCTCCGCGAGCGCCCGCGCTGCCGCCGCCGCGGCCATCGCCGCCGCCCGCAGCGGCGGCGTGACCGTGAGCTACGACCTGAACCTGCGGCCCAAGCTGCTGCCGCTGCCCCAGCTGCGGGCGGCGGTGGAAGCCACGCTCCCCCTGGTGGACATCGTCTTCCTGAGCATGGAGGATGCCGCCTACCTGGACGGGTCCAGGCCGGCGGAGGAGATGGTGCAGCGGCTGCTGGCGCGCGGGCCGCAGCTGGTGGTGCTGAAGATGGGCGGTGAGGGGTGCCTGGTGGCCACAGCGGAAGGGTCGCCGCTGCGCCTGCCGGCCTATCCGGCGCGGGTGCTGGACAGCACCGGGGCGGGCGACGCCTTCGACGCGGCGTTCCTGGTGGAGTGGATGCGCGGGCGGTCACCGGAGGAGGCGGGTCGCTTCGCCAACGCGGTCGGTGCTCTGGCTGCAAGCGGGCTGGGCGCGGTGGCGCCACTGCCCTCGCGGGCAGCGGTGGAAGCGTTCATGGCGGAAGGGGCTGAGTCCATGATGAAGGGGGGAGGAGGATGACGCGGAGAGCAAGGCGCATCGGGCGGTGCGCAGTGCTGGGGGTGCTGCTGGCTGTGGTCCTGGCGGCGGCACCGGCCGGCCAGGCCGCCCCGGCGCTGACGAAGGTCCGGGCCGGCATTGTCGCGGCCATCGACCAGCTCGGCGTGCCGGTGGCCCTCGACCAGGGCCTCTTCGAGAAGTGGGGCCTGGAGGTGACCATCGCCACACCCTACCCCACGGGGGTCGACCAGCTGAACGCGCTGCAGGCCGGGGAGATCCAGATGGGCCAGGTGGGCGTCCCCATGATCGGGGCCGTCCTCCGGGGGATGGACCTGGTCATCGTGGGCAACTACAGCGGCTCCTCGGTGAAGCTGGGGGGCGACGACACCATGGCGCTGGTGGCGCGGCAGGGCAGCGGCATCCGCACCATCCGCGATCTACGGGGCAAGCGGGTGGCCGTCTCCTTCGGCACCATCAGCCACCTCTACATCCTGGGGATTCTGCAGCGGGCGGGGCTCGCCGTCACTGACCTCACCCTGGTGAACACCCCGCCCGCGGAGATGGCGGTGGCCCTGCGCGGCGGGGCGGTGGACGCCTTCGCCACCTGGGACCCCTGGCCGGTGATCGCCCTGGCGGACGTGCCCAACAGCTACGAGGTGGTCCGCGGCGGCGGGTTCATCGGCTTCATGGGGTTCAACGTGGCCATCCGCTCCTGGGCGGAGCGCAACCAGGAAACCATTGAGAAGTTCCTGGCCGCCCGCGCCGAGGCCGACAAGTTCATGCGTGCCGAGCCGGTGAAGACCGCCATCGTGGCTGTGCGCTGGCTCTCCGGGCTGCGGCCGGAGGTGGCCCTGCGGGGCGTGCGCAACAACCTGCCCACGGTGGACATCCGCATCTCCTGCTACAACTACCTGGCGCTGCACAACGCGGTGCAGACGCTGAACCGCCTGGGGTTCATCCCGGGGACCTTCGACGTGAACAAGGTCTTCATGCCGGGTCCGATCCTCAACGTGATGCGGCGCTACCCGCAGCTCTTCGCCGACCTGCCGCCGATCCCGCCCCGGGCGCAGGTGGGCCCGGGGTTCACCTTCCAGGGGACGTGTCCGTAGGATGACGATCCCATGATCCCGCGGGACCTCTCGGGGGTGGCCGCGGTGCCGGCGGCGCCGCGGCCGCGTCCCGCCGCCCGGCGTCTGGAGGCGGGGCTGTGGTTTGCCGCGCCCTTCGTCCTCCTGGTCCTGGTCTGGGCCGCGGTGGTCCGCCTCTCCGACGTCCCGCTGCGGGTCTTCCCCGCCCCCGCGGACGTGGTCGGCGCGCTGCTGCAGCAGGCCCGCAGCGGCGCGCTGGCCGGTCACATCTGGCAGAGCCTGCGCCGCGTGCTGGTGGGGACCACGCTGGCCGTCGCCTCCAGCATCCCCCTGGGGATCGCCATCAGCACCAACCGGCACGTCGCCGCCCTGTTCACGCCCATCCTTCGCTTCTTCTCCGTGCTGGCGGGTATCGCCTGGATCCCCCTGGCCACCCTGTGGTTCGGCTACGGGTTTGGGGCCATCACCTTCATCATCTTCAACGCCGTCTTCTTCATCGTCCTCTACAACACCATCCTGGGGGTGACCAGCATCCCACAGGTGCTGCGGGACGCAGCCCGCTCCCTGGGAGCGAACCGCTGGCAGGTGCTGGCGGAGGTGCTGCTGCCCGGGGCCCTGCCCAACATCGTCACCGGCATTCGCACCGGGATGGGCTTCGCCTGGCGGGGGCTGATCGCCGCCGAGATCATCGCCACCAACGCCGGGCTGGGCTACATGCTCTTTCTGGCGCGCGACTTCTACCGCACCGAGGTGATCGTCCTGGGGATGATCCTCATTGGCGCCATCTGGGTGCTGCTGGACCGGCTGATCCTGGCGCCCATCGAGCGCCGCACCATCGAGCGCTGGGGCCTGACCCGCGCCGTGACATGATGCCGCTGGGGCGCTGGCTGCGCCGCGTCCTCACCTCTCCCGCCGTGCAGGGGGCGGGGCCCTTCGTCCTCCTGGCGGCGCTGTGGGCGGTGGTGGTGCAGCTGGAGATCTACCCGCGGACCTTCTTCCCCGGGCCGCAGGACGTGCTGCGGTCCTTCGCCAGCTTGGTGTACAAGGGCATCCTGCCCACCTACCTGCAGGACAGCGTCACCCGGCTGGCCGTCGGCGCCGGGGTGGGGATCTGCGTGGGCATCCCCCTGGGACTGCTCATCGGGCTCCATCCGGCCAGCTACCGCTTCTTCTGGCCGCTCGTCATCTTCTTCCAGGCCATCGGCGACATCGCCTGGCTGCCCATCCTGCTCATCTGGTTCGGCTTCACGCTCACCACCATGACCTTCGTCATCGTCTACACGGTGATCTTCCCCATGATCTTCAACACGGCCCTGGGCGTGCGCACCGTCCCCGTGGAGATGATCCGCGCCGCCCAGAGCCTGGGAGCCTCGCGCTGGCGCGTCCTGGTGGAGGTGCTGCTGCCCGGCGCCCTGCCCAACGTGATCACCGGCCTGCGCAACGGGCTGGGCTACGGCTGGCGGGCGCTGATCGCCGCCGAGATCATCGTGGGCACCAGCGGCATCGGCTTCATGATGTTCGACGCGCGGCGCAGCGGCAGCGTGGTGGAGATGATCCTGGGGATGATCCTCCTGGGCATCCTCTGGTACGTGGTTGACGCCTGGGTCCTCCGGCCGGCGGAGCGCGCCACCATCGAACGCTGGGGCCTGGTGCGTCAGGTGTCCTGAGGAGCACAGGCGATGGAAGGCCTGGTCATCCGCGACCTGAGCAAGACCTACTACGACATCTACACGGGGCAGCACGTGGCGGCCGTGGAGACCGTCTCCCTGGAGATCGCTCCCGGGGAGTTCGTGGCCATCCTGGGGCCCAGCGGCTGCGGCAAGACCACCCTGCTGAACATGGTGGCGGGCTTCATCCCGCCCACGCGGGGGGAGATCCTGCTGAACGGGCGGCGTATCCAGGGGCCCGGACCCGACCGCGGCGTCGTCTTCCAGAGCTTCGCCCTCTTCCCCTGGAAGACGGTGCTGGACAACGTCGCCTTCGGGCTGAAGATGCGGGGCGTGCCCCGGGAGGAGCGCGACCGCATCGCCCGTGAGTACATCGCCCTGGTGGGCCTGGACGGCTTCGAGCACCGCTATCCCCACGAGCTCTCCGGCGGCATGCAGCAGCGCGTCGGCGTCGCCCGGGTCCTGGCCAACAACCCGGACCTGCTGCTGATGGACGAGCCCTTCGCCAGCGTGGACGCCCAGACGCGCATGACGCTGCAGGAGGAGCTGACCCGCATCTGGGAGGCCCGCCAGCCCACTATCCTCTTCGTCACGCACGACGTGGAGGAGGCGGTCTTCCTGGCCAACCGGGTCGTCGTGCTCACCCCGCGTCCCGGGCGCGTGCGCGAGACGGTGGCGGTGCCCCTGCCCCGGCCACGGAGCTGGCAGCACCTGATCGAGGACCCGGACTACAAGAGCCTGGTGGCGCGGGTGCTGGGGCTGGTGCGCGCGCCGGCGTCATGAGGCTGCGGCAGCTCCTGGCCCGGCGGCCGGTGCGCGTCCTCCTGCTCCTGGTGCTGCTGGCCGGCGCCTGGCAGGGGTGGCTGGCCTACCAGGCCGGCCCGAAGATCCCCCCGGACCTGGAGCGCTACGTCTCCCCCCGGGCCACCGTGGACCTGCTGGTCATCCTGCGCTTCCCCCCGGAGCGGTTCCACATCCTGACATTCCAGCGCTTCGGCCGCGTCTCGGGGACGCGGGACAATGCCGTGGAGGTGCGCAGCGTCCCTCTGGGACGGGTGCGGCAGATCGCCCGCTTCTACTGGGTGCGGCGCATCGCGCCGCTGCAGGAGGACATCCGCCTGTGATAGGCTGCGCTTTGGAGCCACGGCCGCTGCGACCGCTGCGCCGTGGCCGGCCCCGAGGAGGAGGCGGAGGGAGATGACGCAGGAACAGGTTGAGGCGATCATCGCCAGCAGCCGCCCGGCGCGGCTCTCGGATGCGGGCAGGCGCCCCATCCCAGAGGACCACGTGGCGCACATCGTCCAGCTGGCCGGCTGGGGCCATACCCTGCTGGCAGCCGACCACCTCTTGTTCCCGGAGATCACGGGACGGCTGCCCGCGGTCACGGGCGGCGTCATCCGGCAGCTGGGGATGGACTTTGCGGCCGCCCGGCCTCATCCCACCGACGACCCGGGAGAGCTGGAGCACAAGGTGCGCCGGCGGCAGTTCGCCTACGAGACCCTCCTGGAGATGGCCATCAACTTCTCGGGGCTGGAGAGCCGCTGGCTGGATGCGGCGGAGAAGCGCCAGGCGGTGGAAGGCATCCGCGCCGCCCTGGCCGAGTGGGAGGAGCGGGAGCAGGCGGAAGGCCCGCTGTCGGTGGCGCAGGCGGTGGTGCGCCACACCCTGGGGCGGATGAAGCTGGTGCAGGGCGGCGCGGGCATGGTGGCCCAGGCCGCGGTGCGCATGGAGCAGGCGCTGGACGGCAAGAGGCCGGTGCTGCTGGCCTACCTGGAGGCGGCAGCGGCGGAGATCGAGGGCAACATCTACGCCCGCATGGTGCGCGAGGGGGTCTGCCGCTTCGGCAACGACTACGCCCTGGGGCTGCGCTGGCTGCGCCACCTGGGGTTCGAGCAGGTGTCCACCAACCCCGTGCTGGCGGCCCTGGCCTACAAGGACGACCCTGCGCTGGGGCGGGTGTTCCAGGAGGAGGTACGGCACCACCCCCGCCTCGCCCGGTGGGCCCGCGCGCCGGAGCAGTCTGCCGACGAGATCGCCCTGTACGCCACCCTCCTCGCCCTGTGGGACAACCTGCACGTCTACCGGCCCATCTTCTTCAACCTGGCCGCCGAGTCGGGGGGCGGGGTGGTCTCCTTCCAGCTCAACCCCCGCGTCGCCCACCTGGTGCGGGAGAGCATCGAGGACGTCTTCACCGCGTTTGCTGCGGCCACCGAGGCGGGTCTACGATGACTTCCTCCTGGCCGGCTACCCGGCCACACGGGAGCGGGCCCGGCCCAACATGGTGATCAAGGTCGCCGCCTCCTCTCCCGCGGCCCGCGAGATCGCCCGCAGCATCAACCGCCTGGGCATCGGCTCGAACATCACCCTGAGCTACAGCGCGGCGCAGGAGGTGACCATGGCCCTGGAGGAGCTGGCCGGGATGGCCGGGGCCGTGAAGAAGGGGATCGCCCCCACCCAGGTCTACGTCACGAACATGGGCGGGAGGCTGGAGAGCCACCTGCGCGAGGTGAAACTGGAGGAGCTGTTCGCCGCGCTGAAGGCGCATCTGGGGGAAGCCGCCGCCCTGGAGCGGGTGCGGACGCTGGCCGCCGTCAACGGCAGCGCCGCCCGCGTGGAGCAGGCGGAGGGCTACGAGGCCAAGGTGGTGGCAGCCACCCGCTACGCCCACCAGCGGCGGATCGACGCCAATGTGGCGGAGGCGCTGCGCGAGGTGGCGTCGGCGGAGGAGCTGCAGCGCTGGGAGGAGGCCATCGGCCGCGCCGGGACCCTGGTGGCCCGCCGCGTCTGGGGCATCTTCTTCTCACCGGAGAACCGGGAGAAGTGGCTGGCCTACCTCTGTCGCACCTACCAGTTGACCCGGGAGCAGGCCGAGCTGGTCTTCAGCCGCATCTGCTACCTGCCGGCCTCCAAGCGCAAGCCGGAGGACACCTACTGGGCTCTGGCCGGCCGCAACCTGGTGCACACCGAGTTCCCCAACCACCAGGAGAACGTCCGCCGCATGGCTGCATCCGAGACCTTCCGGCTGGCGGACTACCGGGAGTCCATCGGCGCGGACTTCTCACCCGAGGTGCTGGCGCGGCTGCTGACGATGGCAGACTTCCGCACCGCGTACGAGCTCACCCCCGAGCTGAACGACATCCTGCGGGAGGTGGGTGTCGCCGGGAACTTCGGCAGCGGCGGCCACACCCCTGAGCAGTGGCCGGAGTTTGGTCCCGTGCAGAAGACTCTGGCCGAGTTCACCGAGGCCTACGAGACCTTTCGCGCGGAGATGCTGCGCCTCTTCCGGGAGGTGCTGCGGGCTGCCCCCCGGGCTGCCGCGCGCGGCAGGAGACGCGCGGCCCTGAGCGGGGGGCGGTCCTCCCGGGCGTCCCCGTGATCCTCCCCCGGTACAGCCTGGGCCTGGGAGACCGGTTTGGCCGCCAGGGGCGCGCGCAACTGGCGGCGGTGCTGGCGGCGCGGGCCCTGGGCGTGGACCTGGTGCCGGTGTGGAACAAGTCGCACCGCGAGCACGTCATCACCGGGACGCAGCCGGCGGCGGTGCGCGCCGAGGCCGACGCCGCGGTGGCGGCCCTGGGCTGGACGGGGCCGTACTTCGTCGACGCCGACCACGTGACCCTTGGGACCGTAGACCCGTTCATCGCTGTCAGCGACTACTTCACCCTGGACGTGGCCGACGTCGTCGGCCATCCGGCGCCGGCAGCACAGATCGAGGCGTTCGTGGCCCCCGTCCGGCCCGTCCCCACGGGGCGGCAGATACCGGGGATGGGCGCGGCGCCAAGCGATGTCGATGTGGCCGCCATCGCCGGCAGGTACCTGCTGGCAGCGCGCCAGGCAGGAGCCATCTACCGACACATCGCCTCGGCGAAGGGCGCCGGGACCTTCATCACCGAGGTCTCCATGGACGAAACCGACACCCCGCAGACTCCCGTGGAGCTCTTCTTCATCCTCGCCGCGCTGGCGGAGGAGCAGGTCCCCGTCCAGACCATCGCCCCCAGGTTCGTCGGCCGGTTCAACAAGGGGATCGACTACGCGGGCGACCTGGCCCGCTTCGAGGAGCACTTCCGCGCCTGCCTGGCCGTGATCGCCTTCGCCGTGCGGGAGCTGGACCTGCCGGCCACCCTCAAGCTGAGCGTCCACTCCGGAAGCGACAAGTTCTCGCTCTATGCGCCCATGGCCCGCATCCTGCGGGAGCACCGGGCAGGGGTGCACCTGAAGACCGCCGGCACCACGTGGCTGGAGGAGGTGGCGGGACTGGCCCTGGCCGGGGGGGAGGCGCTGCGGCTGGTGCAGGAGATCTACGCGCAGGCCTACCGGCGGATCGAGGAGCTGAGCGCACCCTATGCCGCCGTGCTGGACATCGACCGATCTCAGCTCCCCCACCCGGGCACGGTGAGGACGTGGTCGGGGGAAGAGTACGCGGCGGCGCTGCGCCACGATGAGGGTGCTGCCGCCTACAACCCCCACTTCCGCCAGCTGCTGCACGTGGCCTTCAAGGTGGCGGCGGAGATGGGGCCGGCTTACCTGCAGGCTCTGGACGCCCATGCCGCAGCCATCGGCCCGCTGGTCACGGAGAACCTCCTGGAGAAGCACATCAGGCCCCTCTTCCTTCAGGCATAAGGCGCGCCGCGCGCTTGCGGCGCCCGCGCGCGGTGCGGGGTTACCTCAGACCGGTCAGCGCGATCCCCCGGATCATGAACCGCTGGGAGAAGGCATAGGCCACCAGCATGGGGCCGATGGTGATCACCGTCCCCGCCATCAGCGGGCCGTAGTTGATGAACCCGTATGGGTCCTTGAAGAGGGCGATGCCCACGGGCAGGGTGCGCAGGCCCACGGAGTTGATCACGATCACCGGCCAGAGGAAGTCGTTCCAGCTGCTGAGGAAGAGGAGCATGGCCACGGCGGCAACGGTGGGCTTGATCAGGGGCAGGACCACGGTGGCCACGATGCGCGCCTCCCCGGCGCCGTCGATGCGCGCCGCGTCGATGAGGTCCATGGGCACGGCCTTGATGGCCTGGCGGATCATGTAGACGCCGAAGGCGCTGGCGAAGTTGGGGGCAAGGATCCCCGGATAGGTGTCCACCCAGCCAATGCGCGAGAGGAAGACGTACAGGGCCACGCTGGTCACCTGCACCGGGACCATGAGGGTCCCCAGGATGATGAGGAAGAGGACGTTCTGCAGGGGGAACTCGTAGACGGCGAAGGCGTAGCCGGCGAAGAGGCCAAAGAGGACCGACAGCCCCACGGAGACGGTGGCCACCACCAGGCTGTTCTTGTAATAGGTCAGCCAGGGAGCCTTCGCCCACGCCTCCTGGAAGTGCTCCCAGGTGATGCGGCTGGGGATCCATTTGGGCGGGAAGGCGATGATGTCGGGAGCGGGGCTGATGGCCGTGACGATCATCCAGTAGAAGGGCAGGACCATGAGCACGGCCCCCAGGCCGACGACGACGTACAGAGGCAGGCGGCGGGCGCTGCCCAGCGCGGCCTGCGCGCGGGTGCGGCCTCTGGCCGGCAAGGCTGCGGCCGCCTCCACGGAGCGCGGCATCAGTAGGCCACCTCGAAGCGCCGGCTGGAGAAGTACTGGACGACGGTCACGCCCAGGATGAAGAGGAAGAGGACCATGGCCTCGGCGGAGGCGTAGCCGAAGCGGTAGCGCTGGAACGCCTGCGTGTACAGCTCCAGGACCACGACGTTGGTGGAGAAGGCAGGCCCGCCCCCCGTCAGCACCAGCACCTGGTCGAACACCTGGAAGGCGAAGATGGTGTTGTAGATGACGATGAACGTGGTGGTGGGGGCCAGCAGGGGGAGGGTGATGCGGACGAAGCGCTGGAACGGGCCGGCGCCGTCGATGGTCGCCGCCTCGTAGAACATGGCGGGGATGGCCTGCAGGGCGGCGATGTAGATCACCATGTTGTAGCCCAGCGTCTTCCAGATGCTGAAGATGAT
>JBBIIQ010000017.1:0-17562 GCA_037446405.1 Armatimonadota bacterium
CATGAGCAACCCCTTCTGGCGGGCGGTGGAGGCGGCGCGGCAGTCGCTGACCCCGGACCTCCCCAGCACCATCTCCGGCCACAACCTGGAGGGGTCGCCGCAGACGGAAATCCTGCCGGAGCTGGGACCCGCTCCTGAGGACGTGGTCATCCGGAGCAAGAAGCGGCTGTCGGCGTTCTACGGCACGGACCTGGAGGCGGTGCTGCGCTGGCGCGGGGTCACCACCGTGGCCCTGGCCGGGATCAACACCAACACCTGCGTGCTGAACACGGCCTTCGACGCCTTCAACCGGGACCTGCAGGTGATCGTCATTGCCGACGCGGTGGCCAGCATGTACGGAGAAGACCTGCACCTCTTCGGCCTGCAGAACGTCAGCCGCTGCCTGGGGTGGGTAGTGACGGCCGACGAGTTCCTGCAGCTCCTGCGCCCGGAGGCCCCACCGTGAGGAGCATGGCCCTGGTGGCCTTCGGCCAGCCGCTGGTCCTGCGGGAGGTGGAGCCGCCCCGGCCCGGGCCGGGTGAGGTCCTGGTGCGGGTGCTGGCCTGCGGAGTCTGCCGCACGGACCTCAAGATCGTCGACGGGCAGATGCCCTTCTCCGCCCATCAGCGGCTGCCCCACGTCCCCGGGCACGAGGTCGCGGGCGTGGTGGCCGCCTCGGGTGCGGGCGTCGCCGTGCCCGCGGGCCAGCGCGTGGTGGTCTACAACTACTGGGGGTGCGGTCGCTGTCCATACTGCGTCGCCGGGGAGGAGAACCTCTGCGACGCCCTGCGGGGCTGGGTGGGGTTCACCACGCCTGGGGGCTTTCAGGAGTTCCTGACGGTGCCGGCCACCCACGTGCTCCCGCTGCCCGATCGGGTCAGCGCCGTCCAGGGCGCGGCCATGTCCTGCGCCCTGGGCACGGCCTACCGCGCCGTGCTCACCCGGGGGGGGTTACAGTCCGGGGAGACCGCGGTGGTCCTGGGGACGGGCGGCGTGGGAATCCACGCCGTGCAGTTCGCCCGGGCCGCCGGCGCGAGGCCGGTCGCCGTCGACGTGGCCGAGGCCAAGCTGCAGGCGGCGCGGGAGGCCGGCGCCGAGGAGGCAGTTCTGGTCGGCGGGGCGGCGCAGCAGGTGCGGGCCATGACTGAGGGCCGCGGCGCCGACCTGGTGGTCGACTGCGTGGGCAGCCACGACGCCACCGGGGTGGCCCTGGCCCTGGTGCGCAAAGGGGGGCGGATCGTGCAGGTGGGGTACACCACCGAGGAGGGGCGCCACCCGGCCCTGCCCACGGATCAGGTGGCGCTGCACGAGGTCAGCATCATCGGCTCCCGCTACGTCACGCGGCCGGAGCTGGCCAGAGCCATCGACCTGGTGGCGCGGGGGCAGGTGCGCCCGGTCGTCTCGGCGGTCCTCGACCTGGCCCGGGCCAACGAGGCGCTGGCCAGGGTGCGGGCCGACCAGGCGGTGGGTCGCATCGTGCTGGCCGTGGCGGCTGAGCCATGACCGAGGCCTGGGCTCCCGGCCCCTTCGCCGTCGACTACGAGCGGCGGGCGGACTACGACGCCCTGCGGCGCAAGCGGGTGCAGCGTGCCCGGGCGGAGATGGCGGCGGGGGGCCTGGACGCCCTCCTGGTCTGGAAGGATGAGAACGTGCGCTACCTGACCGGGCTGCGGCCGCAGCTGATCGCCGGGAAGAGCGGGGTGCTGAACGGCGCGCTGCTGGCCGGGGAGGAGGAGCCTGTCCTCTTCGTCTCCGGGGGCGACGCCGACCGGGTCAGGCTGCGCCAGCCCTGGGCGGCCGAGGTGCATCCCATCCCCATCCTGGAGGAGGCCGGCCTGATCCGCCACTTCGTCACAGCCATCCTGGCCGGGGTCCTGCAGCGGCACCGCCTCACCCGCGGCCGCATAGGTCTGGACCTGGCCAGCGCCGCGCTGCATGCGGCGCTGCACGAGCACTTCCCCCAGGTGCACTGGGCCGACGGTGACGCGGTGATGCAGCGCGCCAGGCAGATCAAGCTGCCCGAGGAGGTCGCCGTCCTGGAGGAGGCCACGGCCATCGCCGACGCCGTGACGCAGGCGGCTGTGGACGGCGTCCGGCCCGGAGTGCGGGAGGTGGAGGTGGCGGGGGAGGCCATGCGGGCGCTCTACCGCCTGGGCGGGGAGTACGCCCACGTGACCACCCCCTTTGTCGCCTCCGGCGAGCGCATGTCCCCGCCCACCCGCTTGGCCACCGACAAGCTGATCCGCCACGGCGACCTGGTCTTCGTCGACATCGGCGCCATGTTCAACGGCTACTTCGCCGATGTGGGCCGCACGGTGGTCTGCGGTCAGCCTTCGGCGGCCCAGCGGCGGATCTTCCGTGCCGTCTACGAGGCGCACCAGGAAGGCCTGGCGGCCATGCGCCCGGGGCGCACCACCGGGCAGGTGGCTGAGGCCGTCCGGGCGCGCGCCGCGCAGCACGGGCTGGGGGAGCACCTGCTCAGCCTGTTCATCGGCCACGGGATCGGCGTGGGGGCCAACGAGCCACCGTATATCGGGGAACCCTTTCCCGGCGCGGCGGAGGTGGAGCTATGCCCCGGGATGGTCTTTGCCATGGAGCCGCTGATCTGGGTACCCGGCATCCAGGGTGGGGGCGGCGTCCGCCTGGAGGACATGGTTCTGGTGACGGAGCAGGGGCCGCGCCGCCTCTCCCGCATGCCGTACGAGGAGCGCCTGCTGGCGGAATGAGACGCAGCGCCTGCTGGCGGAAGAGCAGGAGACGAGGTGAGGAGGGACGGGAATGGCACGCCCGAGGGTCTTTGTGACGCAGCCGGTGCCGGAGGCCGCGCTGGCCAGGCTGCGGGAGTCGACCGACGTGCGGGTGTTCCCCGACGCCAGCCGCATCCTGCCGCGGGACGACCTGCTGCGGGAGGTGGCTGCAGCGGAGGTGCTCTACTGCCTGCTGCACGACCGGGTGGACCGGGAGGTGATCGAGGCAGGGCGGTCGCTGCGCCTGATCGCCACGTCGGCCATCTACCCGGCAAACGTGGACGTGGCCGCCGCCACGGCGCGCAGGATCCCCGTGACCTGTATTCCCAACATCGTGGCCGAGACCACGGCCGACCTGCAGTGGGGGTTGCTCCTGGCGGTAGCGCGCCGCATCGTCGAGGCGGACCGGGCGCTGCGCCGCGGGCTCTTCCCCGGTGGCCAGTCCATGTACTTCGTCGGCGGCGAGGTGCATGGCAAGACCCTGGGGACCATCGGCCTGGGGGCCATCGGCCGGGGCATCGCCCGCCGGGCGCGCGGCTTCGGGATGACGGTCCTGTACACCAAGCGCGCCCGCCTGCCCGCCGACGAGGAGGCCTGGCTGGGCCTGCGCTACGTCTCCCTGGAGGAGCTGCTGGCGGCCAGCGACTTCGTCGTCGTCAACGCCTCCTACCACCCGGGCACCCACCGGCTGATCGGGGCGCGGGAGCTGGCCCTGATGAAGCCCACGGCCTACCTGATCAATACCGCCCGCGGCCCCATCGTCGACGAGCAGGCGCTGGTGGACGCGTTGCGCGCCGGGCGCATCGCCGGGGCGGCGCTGGATGTCTACGAGAAGGAGCCGCAGGTCCATCCTGATCTCCTGGCGATGGAGAACGTGGTCCTCACCCCCCACATCGGCAGCGCCGGGAGGGAGACCCGCGAGCACATCGCCGCCGTGGTGGTGGACAACATCCTGGCCTTTCTGGCCGGGAGCCGTCCGCCCAACGTGGCCAACCCCGAGGTCTTCGCGTGATGTTCGCCCAGGTGCTGCGCCGTTGGGGCGGGGAGGTCTCCTACGAGGAGGTGGCCAATCCCGTCCCCGCTCCCGGGGAGGCGCTGGTCAGGGTGGAGGCGTGCGGCGTGGGGCTGACGGTGCTCAATGCCATCCGCGGCGACCTGCGCCAGCCGGAGGATGGGCTGCCCCGCATCCCCGGCCATGAGATCGTCGGCCGGGTAGAGGCGCTGGGGGCCGGTGTCAGCGGCCTGCAGGCCGGCGACCGGGTGATGGCCTACTTCTACCTCACCTGCGGGAGCTGCGAGTGGTGCCGCCGCGGCCATGAACCCCTCTGCCGCAGCTTCAGCGGCTACGTGGGGGTCTCCCGGGACGGCGGCTACGCCCAGTACGTGGCCCTGCCCGCTACCAGCTGGCTGCCCGTGCCGGCGGGAGTCCCGCCGGCGGAGGCGACGGTCATTCCGGACGCCGTCGCCACCGCCTTCCACGTCTGCCGGCGCAGCGGCGTGGGCCCCGGCGACGTGGTTCTGGTCGTGGGGGCGGGGGGCGGCGTGGGCATCCACCTCGTCCAGATGGTGCGGGTTTTCGGCGGGGAAGCGGTCGGGGTCGACCGCAGCCGGCCGAAGCTGGAGGCCGTCCTCCGGGCGGGAGCCGCCGCCGCCATCGATTTCCACGCGGACGGCCGGGACGACCGCCTGCACGCCACCGCGCCCACCGGCGTCTCCGTGGCCGTCGACCTGGTGGGACGGCCGGAGACGCTGGCGTTCTGCCTGCAGGCGCTGGACCGCCGCGGCCGGCTGGCGCTGCTGACCACCTTTCCCGGCGTCGAGGTGGCCGTCAGCCCCCGCCGGGTGGTCCTGGAGGAGCTGGCCATTCTGGGCTCGCGCTACGCCGCGCGCTGGGAGCTGCTGCGGGCGGCCCGCCTGGTGGCGCAGGGGAAGGTCCGGCCCGTGGTCTCCGAGGTCGTGCCCCTGGAGCAGGCGGGGGCCCTTCACGCCAGGCTGCGCGCCGGGAGCCTGATCGGCCGGGGCGCCGTCGCGCCCTGAGGGGGAGGTGTCCATGGACCTGGCCATTCTGGGCGGCACGGTGGTCACGCCGACCGCGACCTTTCCCGCCCACGTGTACGCCAGGGACGGCCGGATCGCCGCGCTGACCAGCGAGCGCCTGCCCGCGCGGGAGACGGTGGAGGCCAGCGGCCTGCTGCTGCTGCCGGGGATGGTGGAGAGCCACGTGCACTTCATGGACCCCGGCGCCACCGAGCGGGAGGACTTCATCAGCGGCAGCTCGGCGGCGGCGGTGGGCGGGGTGACCACGGTGATCGAGCACACTCACGCCGCCCCGGTGACCGATGCGGCCGCGTACCGGGCCAAGGCGGCCCACCTGCGGAACCGCTCGCTGGTCGACTTCGGCCTGGCCGCGCACGTGCTGCCCGACCGCCTGGAGCGGGTGCGGGAGGTGTGGCAGGCCGGCGCCCTCTACCTGAAGGCCTTCACCTGTACCACCCACGGGATCGCCGGGCTGTCCAGTTTCGACCTGCTGCGCCTGTTTCAGGAGGCGGCCGCCTGCGGCGCCATCTGCCTGGTGCACTGCGAAGACGAGGCCCTGACCGCAGGGGCGGAGCGCCGGCTGCGGGAGGCCGGGCGTGTCGATTTCGGCGTCATTCCCCTGTGGCGGTCCCGCGAGGCGGAGCTGACGGCGGTGGGCACGGTGGCCCTGCTGGCCCGCCTGACCGGCGCCCGGGCGGTGATCGCGCACGCCAGCCATGCCGCGGCGGTAGACCTGGCGGCACGGGAGCGGCGGCGGGGAGCCAGGGTATGGGTGGAAAGCTGCCCCCAGTACTTCTACCTCCGGGAGGAGGAGGTCCTGGAGCACGGCCCCTTCCGCAAGTTCACCCCTCCGGCGCGTTGCCGCTCCCAGGCCGATGCCGACGCCATGTGGGACCGGCTGCGCCGGGGGGAGATCACCCATGTGGCCAGCGACCACGCCCCGGCCACGCGGGCACAGAAGGAGGCCGGGAGCATCTGGGAGGTCCACTTCGGGCTGCCCGGTGTCGAGACCACGCTGCCGCTGATGCTGCATGCGGTGCACCAGGGCTGGCTCGCCCTCCCCCGCCTGGTCGAGGCCGTCGCGGAGGTGCCGGCCCGGCTCTACGGGCTCTACCCGCGCAAGGGGACGCTGCAGGTGGGAGCCGATGCGGACGTGGTGCTGGTCGACCCGGCCTCCCGCTGGGTGCTGCGGGACGAGGACGTCGTCTCCCGGGCTGGGTGGACGCCCTACGCCGGCCGGCAGGTGCAGGGCCGCCCGGTGATGACGTTCGTACGGGGGAGGCTGGTGGCGCGGGAGGGGAGACCCACCGGCGAGCCGGGGTGGGGAAGACTGGTCACCCGGGACGAGGGCGCGGACGCCCTCTCCTGACGGCACGCTGCCGCCTGCGCCGGCGGCGCCGCCCAGGGATCTGGGCGGTGCTGCAGGAGTTTCGCGCGGCGAAGAAAACTCTGTGCGTGGTACCCTTCGTGGTGGAGGGTACGTCAACTCCAGGACGGAAGGGAGGATGAGCGTGGCTGCACAGCGGAAGGCGAAGGCCGCGCGGCGTCCCGCCCGGCGCCGGGCGGGTGCCGGGACGGCGTCTCCACGGAAGGCCGCGAGGGTAGCACGGAAGGCGTCCAGGAAGGCCACGGGCGGGAGGGCTGCCCGCAAGAAGGCCACCCCCAAGAAGCCCGCCCGCAAGGTTGTCGCCAGGGTGCCAAAGGCCCCTGCCCGGAAGCCGGCGGCGAGAAAGGCGCCGGCCAGGGCGCCTGCGAAGGCCCCGGCGGTGACCCCTCCTGCCCCGGCCGCACCCGCCCCGGCCCGCCGCGAGGAGCCGGAGACAGGGATGGGGGGAATGGGCGAGCCCGGGGGCATGAGCGGGGCGGACGACTATACCGGTCCGCTCTGGTCGAGCTCGGAGGAGGAGGAAGGCTAGAGCCCGCTGCGGCTGTGGGGAGGTCCGCCGGGGTATCCGGCTCCGGCGGCCTCCGTCCCCTGGGACCGCTTTCTGGTTAGCGGGCGCCAGGAGTGCTCGCGCGGGTATCGAGGGCGTCCTGCCCGGGAGCCTGCCAGCCCACGTCAGGGTGGAGGACGGCCTGCGGGCGGCTTGTCGTCCCCGGGGTCCACGTCGGCCACGAGCCGGGAGGCGGAGAAGACTGCCCCCACGGCCTTCTGCGCACCCCACATCGGCGGCATCGACGCCAACCGCACCATCAACGATGAGATCGTCGCGGCGATCAGCCGGCGCTCGGTGCGCCGGCGCATCGCCGTCACCGACCTGATCACCCCGCGGCAGAAGTTCTTTGAGCGGGCGCATCCGGAGATCCAGCCCTCCCCGAAACGGCAGCAGGCGATGCTGGCGGGGACGGGTTTCCACGAGACCTTCGGCCGAGCTCTTCGACGTATTTTTCAGATCGACGACGGGTGGCAGCTCGATGTAGGCGACTGGGTGCCAAACGCGCGCTTTCCCTCCGGCATGGAGGCCATGGCCCGCCGCATCGAGGCCGCAGGGTTTCTCCCCGGCCTCTGGCTGGCGCCCTTTCTGGTGCGCCCCTCCTCGCGGCTGTACCGCGAGCGTCCGGAGTGGCTGCTGCGTGATGCGCAGGGGCGGCCTGTCCTCGCGGGGTTCAACTGGGGCGACGTCACCTACGCGCTTGCCGCTGCCCGCGACGCCGTGCCCGACGCGTACATCCTGGCGTGTGGGGCGCCCATCCTGGCGTCGCTGGGCATCGCCGATGCATTGCGGGTCGGCCCAGACAGCGCCCCCTACTGGGAGGAGGTGCACGACAGGCCCGACCGGTCCCGTCCGGCGGCCCTCAACGCCCTGCGAACGACGCTTCACCGGCTGTGGTTGCTCCCGCTGCTGCATATCGATCCGGACGTGGTGTACTTCCGCTCCCGGGATACGCAGCTGACCCCCCGGCAGCGCGCCCTCCTACACGATCTGGCCCTGATTACCGGGTACAGAGGGACATCGGATCCGCCGGCCTGGTTGGATCAGGCGGAGCGGGAGGCTCTGCACCACTTCCTCCAGCGGACGCCTCGGGTCCGCCGACTGGGCCGCTATCGGTTCGAGCTGGATGATCGCGAGGCAGACTTCAGTGAGATCATGGCCACACCTTCGATGTAGGTGGTTTTCCTCTGCCCCTGCCGACAGCACGCCGCCTTCGGCGTCGGTGCTGGTCTGCGCGTAGGGACCTGTGGGCTGGTCTCGCGCAGAGATTCCGCTACGCCGGCCAGGAGTCAGCCTCCCCGCCGCCGTAGTGAGGAGGGGAAGACGGACGAGACGCACGTCCAGGAGGGGATGGCGATGCCGGACAAGGTTCGCACGGTGGACTATTACTATATCGACGTGCCCGACAGGCCGGGAGAGGGCGCGCGCATCCTTGCCCACCTGAAGAAGTCCAGGGTCAACCTGCTGGCGGTCCACGCCTTCCCGCAGGGCCGGCGCACGCAGGTGGACTTCGTCCCCGCCAACGCGGCGAGGTTCAGGGCCGCGGCCCGGGCGGCCGGGTGGAAGGTGGTTGGCCCGAAGAAGGCCTTCGTCATCCAGGGCAACGATCGGGTCGGCGCCCTGGTGGACTACTTCACGCGCCTGGCCGCAGCAAAGATCAACGTCACCGCCACAGATGCCCTGGCCGCCGGCGGCGGCCGGTTCGGCGCCATCCTCTGGGTGAAGGCCCGCGACGTGAACCGCGCGGGGAAGGTGCTGGGCGTGCGCTGAAGACGGGACTCGATGCAGCCGCCGCCGCGGCACGGCTGAGGATCACGGCGCGGAGGGCCGCTCCACCCACTCCCGGCTGCGCTCTACCGCGCGCCTCCACCCCCGGTAGCCGGCCTCGCGCCGCTCCGCGGGCCAGCGGGGCTCGAAGACGCGGTCCACGCGCCAGTTGGCGCGCAGGTCCTCCAGCCCGCGCCAGAACCCCGTGGCCAGCCCCGCCATGTAGGCGGCGCCCAGGGCCGTGGTCTCGCTCACCGTGGGACGCACCACGGGCACGCCCAGGATGTCAGCCTGGAGCTGCATCAGGAAGTCGTTGCGCACGGCCCCGCCGTCCACCTTGAGGGTCGCAAGCTTCCGTCCGGCGTCCCGCTCCATCGCCTCCACCACCTCGCGGGTCTGGTAGCAGATGGCTTCCAGGGTGGCGCGGACCAGGTGGCGCCGGTCGGTGTAGCGGGTCAGGCCCACGATCACCCCGCGGGCGTACATGTCCCAGTGCGGCGCGAACAGCCCGGAGAAGGCGGGCACGAAGTAGACGCCCCCGGTGTCCTCCACCGACCCGGCAACAGCTTCGCTCTCCGCCGCCGTGGCGATCAGCCCCAGGTTGTCCCGCAGCCACTGCACGGCCGCGCCGGTGATGGCGATGGATCCCTCCAGGGCGTAGGCCCGCTGCCGCCGGCCCAGGCTGTAGGCGGCGGTGGTCAGCAGGCCGCTCCCCGAAGGGACGATCCGCTCGCCGGTGTTCATCAGCAGGAAGTTGCCGGTGCCATAGGTGTTCTTGGTCTCCCCGGGGTCGTAGCAGGTCTGGCCCACCAGTGCCGCCTGCTGGTCGCCCAGGTCGCCGCAGACCGGTACCTCCCCGCCGGCTGGCCCGTCGGGGCGCGTCGTCCCGTAGAGGTCGCTGGAGGGGCGGATGGCCGGGAGGCAGCTCCGGGGGATGTCCAGGTAGCGGAGGACCTCCTCGTCCCAGTCCAGGGTGGCCAGGTCCATGAGCATCGTCCGCGAGGCGTTGGTGCAGTCGGTGACGTGCACGCCGCCCTGCGGCCCGCCCGTGAGCCACCAGATCAGCCAGGTGTCCACGGTGCCGAAGAGCGCCTCGCCGCGCTCCGCGAGGGCCCGCGCCCCGGGGACGTGCTCCAGGATCCAGGCGAGCTTGGGGCCGGAGAAGTACGTGGCGCTGACCAGGCCGGTGTGCTGCCTCACGTAGAGCTCGAAGCCGTCGTCGATGATCCGCTGGCAGATGTCCCGCGTGCGCGTGTCCTGCCAGACGATGGCGTTGTAGAGGGGAGCGCCGCTGTGGCGGTCCCACAGCAGCGTGGTCTCCCGCTGGTTGGTGATGCCCAAGCCGCAGACCTCCGCGGGCATGACGCCGCCCTGCGCCAGGGCCTCACGCAGGACCGCGCCGGTGTTCTCCCAGATCTCCAGGGGGTCGTGCTCCACCCAGTCGGGCTGCGGGTAGATCTGCCGGTGCTCCCGGTAGGCGGTGGCCCGCACCTGCCCGTCACGGGTGAAGAGGATGCAGCGGGTGCCGGTCGTCCCCTGGTCCAGTGCCGCCGCGTACGCCTGCTCAGCCACGTGCGCCTCCTGGTGCATGCCCGGACGCGGGCGTCATGGTGCCCCACCGTGTCAGGCCAGACCCGCAAGCGCCTCCCGCTCGCGTTCCACCACCGCCTCCCATCGCTCCCGCTGGCGCCTGCGTTCGTCGGCGCTCCAGCCCAGCTCGGCGGCCATCAGCTCGCTGACCCGCTCGAGTGCAGCCTCCCCGGCGTCGTCAGCCAGCACGCTCAGGCGGGTGCGCAGGAACATCACGTCGGCGAGCGAGACGGCCTGCTCCTGTTGGCAGGCGTAGACCACCTCCGCTCCCACGACCGGCAGGCCGTCGACCAGAGGGTGCAGCAGGGTGGGGTCTGCAGCGCCCAGGGCCAGGATCTCCATCGATGCGCCGCCGTAGGAGCGCAGCAGATGCCGCTGCTGCTCCGGCGCCAGCCCGGTGCGCGCCAGCGCCTGCCCGGCGGCCGTAAGCCCCTCTGCCCCGGCCAGGGGAAGCGTGGCGGTGCGGCAGGGACGGCCTCCACCGTCGCGGCGCGCCAGCAGGTCCACGGTGTCCTCGGCCATCTGCCGGTACGTCGTCAGCTTCCCGCCGATGATGCTCACCAGGCCGCGGGGAGACTCCACGACCGCATGCTCGCGGGAGAGGTCGGCAACCCGGCCCCCGCCCCCCTCCACCAGTGGCCGCAGCCCCGCGCAGGCGCCGACGACGTCTGCGCTCTCTACCCGCCTCAGGTACCGCCGGGCGTGGCGCAGCAGGTAGGCGGCCTCCTGGTGGGAGGTCGCCGGCACCTCCAGCGGTCCCGTATAGGGGTCGTCGGTGGTCCCCAGCAGGGCACGCTCCGCCCAGGGCACCACAAAGGCGATCCGCCCGTCTTCGGTCTCCGGCAGGATGAGGGCCACCTCGGTGTCGAGCACCTCCCGGCGCAGCACCAGGTGCACGCCCTTGCTGGGCCGGAGGCGAAAGGAGGGCAGACCGTCCAGAGCGGCCACCTCCTCCGCCCACACGCCGGTGGCGTTCACCACGTGACGGGCGCGGACCACCACGGTGCGCCCGGTGAGCCGGTCCTCGACCACTGCGCCCGCGACGCGACCCCGGTCGTGCAGCAACGACGCCGCGCGGGCGTAGTTCACCGTCATGGCGCCGAACCGTCGCGCGGTCGCCAGGACGGCGTGGGTCAGCCGCACGTCGTCGGTCGCGGCGTCGTACAGGAGGAAGGCGGCCTGCAGCCCCTCGGTCCGCACGGCCGGCACCAGGGCTGCCGCTTCCGCGGCGGTGAGCCGGCGGTGGCGCAGCCGGTCCGCCCGGGCCAGCCAGTCGTACCCCCAGAGGACAAGACCGACGGCAGGCGGCGTCCACCCGCGCAGCGGCGGCGGAAGACGCAGGCCCAGCGGCCGGGCCATGCCATTGTACAGGGGCAGCAGGAAGGGCTGCGGCTGGACCAGGTGAGGCGCCAGCTGCAGCAGGCGCCCTCGCTCGCGCAGCGCCTCCGCCACCAGCCCCAGCTCGGCGCGGGCCAGGTACCGCAGGCCGCCGTGGACCAGCTTGGTGGAGCGGCTGCTCGTCCCGCCGGCGAAGTCGGCCTGCTCCACCAGCCCCACGCGGTACCCGCGGGTGGCCGCGTCCAGGGCCACCCCCGCACCGGTGATGCCGCCCCCGATCACCAGCACGTCTACCCCGGCGGCGAGTCCGGCCAGCTGATCGTCGCGAGCGGTGGGTGCCATCGCCGACGCGTACTCCGGTGGCGTCGCCGACCGGCGGGCATACAAAGAAGCCCTGCCGGCCAGAATGCCTGGCAGCCGACAGGACTTTCTCCACGGCTCCGTCCTGCCACGCCCGGGGCTAGACGCTAGGACATCCTTTCTGCCTGCCGCGCGTCCTCTCCTGCCCTGCGACGGCTACAGGAGCGCCTCACCCCGGTCGAGAATGCAGCTCTGCTATGATGTCCTCCAGCGATCCGTGGGCGTCCCTGCGCGCCCACCCGGTCATCGCGGCGATTCGCGGTGACGCCGCCGTGCCAGCGGCGATGGCCGCGCCGGTGTCGACGATCTTCCTCCTCACCGGGAGCGTCGTCTCCCTTCCCGGCCTGGTGGCACGGCTGGTCCAGGCGGGCAAGCAGGTGCTGGTCCACCTGGACCTCACCGAAGGGCTGTCGGCGGACCGCGCGGCCGTGCAGTTCGTCCGCTCGATCGCCGGGGCCACCGGCATCATCACCACCCGCGGCCACCTCATCCAGGCGGCGCGTCACGAAGGCCTGCTGGCGGTCCTGCGGGTGTTCATGCTGGATTCGGCATCGCTGGACACCGCCGCGAAGATGATGCGCTCCTGCACCCCGGATGCGGTGGAGATCTTGCCCGGGCTCATCTACCCGTCGCTGGCCGCTGAGATCCGGACCTGGAACATCCCGGTGATCGCCGGGGGGTTCATCCGCACGCGGGAGGAAGCCCAAGCCATCCTGCGCGCGGGGGCACTGGCCATCTCCACCAGCACCCGCAGCCTGTGGGCCCTGGACCTGGCCGCTCCGCCGGCGGCCCCGGGCTAGCCGTAGCGGACCTGGCCGCTCCGCAGGCGGCCCCGGGCTGGCCGCCCCATACCATCCACCCCCGGTTGCGCCCCACCGCGCGCGGCCGCGGCCACTGGTCACAACCCGGTCCCCCGTGTTATAAGGGACATAGACAATTTGCAGCTGTGGTGGGACGGAGATTCGGAGAGAGTCCTGCCGGTGCAGTAGTCGGGCCCGGCAGGACTTTCTCTTTGACGGGGGTGGGATGATGAAGGTCCGATGGGTGACGGTCGTATGGCTGATGGTGCTGCTGGCACTGGCCTCCCCGCCTGTGTACGCCCAGCGCGTCACCATCGAGTTCTGGCACGCCATGCGCGGCCCGCTGGGCGAGTCCCTGGAGGGGATCGCCTCCCGGTTCAATGCCGCGCAGGCCCGCTTCCGCGTCAACCCCACGTTCAAGGGGTCCTATCCGGAGACCATGGTGGCGGCCATCGCCGCCTTCCGCGCGGGCAATGCGCCGCACATCGTGCAGATGTTCGAGGTCGGCACCGCCACCATGATGGCCGCCGGCCCGGCCATCAAGCCCGTCTACCAGCTCTTCAAGGAGGTGGGCCTGCCCTTCGACCCCACCATCTACCTGCCGGCTGTGCGCGGCTACTACAGCGACGCCGCGGGGAGGATGGTGGCGATGCCCTTCAACAGCTCCACCCCGGTCCTCTGGTACAACAAGGATGCCTTCCGCAAGGCCGGGCTGGACCCCAACGCCCCGCCGAAGACCTGGGCGCAGCTACGCGCGGCGGCGCAGCGCATCCGCGCGGCCAACGCGGCCCCCTGCGGCCTGTCCACGGCCTGGCCCACGTGGGTGCAGTTTGAGAACTTTGGCGCCATCCACGACGTGCCGTTTGCTACCAGGGCCAACGGGTTTGAGGGCTTCGACGCCCAGCTGACCATCAACGGCCCCCTCTACGTACGCCACCTGGAGTTCCTCATGGACATGCTCAAGGAGGGCACCTTCAAGTACGGCGGGCGGGACGCCGCCGGGGACTCCCTCTTCCCGTCGGGGGAGTGCGCCATGGTCACCGCCTCCTCGGCGCTGTACGGGCGCATCTCCCGCGAGGCCAAATTCGACTGGGGGATCGCCTTCCTCCCCTACTACGACGACGTCAAGGGCGCGCCCAAGAACTCCATCATCGGCGGCGCGGCCTTCTGGGTGATGACCTCGCCGCGGCGGACGGCCGACGAGTACCGCGGCGTGGCCGAGTTCTTCCGCTTCCTCAGCTCCTCGGAGGAGACGGCCAAGTGGCACGAGGAGACCGGCTACGTGCCCATCACCTACACGGGGATGCAGCTGGCCATGGCCTCCGGCTACTACCAGCGGTTCCCCTGGGCGGAACTGCCCATCAAGCAGCTCACCCGCACCCCGCCCACGAAGAACTCCAAGGGGCTGCGCCTGGGGAACATGCCGGAGATCCGGGTGGTCATCTACGAGGAGACGGAGAAGGCATTCCAGGGGCAGCAGACGGCCAGGCAGGCGCTGGACAATGCCGTGCGCCGCGGCAACGAGATCCTGCGCCGCTTCCAGCAAACGGTGGGGCAGTGACCCCACAACCGGGGGGGGCCGCCCCCCGGGGGCGGCGTATCTGTGCAGGGGGGGGGCGGCCCCGCCGGCTAATGGTGCGCGGGGGGGGCCGCCCGGCGGTGGGCCCCGCGCCGCGCCATGACCCGCCGCGCCATCTTCCCCGGCCGCCTGCTGCCCTACCTCCTGGTGGCGCCGCAGCTGGCGGTGGTCTTGGTCTTCTTCTACTGGCCGGCTGTCCAGGCCGTCGTCCAGTCCACCCTGCGCCAGGACCCCTTCGGTCTGCGCACCGAATTCGTCTGGTTCGAGAACTTCCGGCGCATCCTCAGCGACCCGTTCTACCTGGGGGCGCTGCGTACCACCTTCCTCTTCTCCGCCGCCGTGGTCCTGCTGGCCATGTCGGCCGGGCTGCTCCTGGCGGTGACGGCGGACAAGCAGATCCGCGGCGCCACCGTCTACAAGACCCTGCTCATCTGGCCGTACGCGGTGGCGCCGGCGGTGGCCGCCGCCCTGTGGCTGTTCATCTTCCACCCGACCATCGGTCTGCTGGGGCGGGCGCTGGTGCGCGCGGGGATTCCCTGGGACTACACGCTGAAGGGGACGCACGCCCTGCTGCTGGTCATCCTGGCCGCGGCGTGGAAGCAGGTCTCCTACAACTTCATCTTCTTCCTGGCCGGGCTGCAGTCCATCCCCCCGTCGCTGCTGGAGGCGGCGGCGGTGGACGGCGCGGGCGGGCGGCAGCGTTTCTGGAAGGTGACCTTCCCCATGCTCTCGCCGACCACGTTCTTCCTGCTCATCGTCAACGTGATCTACGCCTTCTTCGACACCTTCGGGGTCATCCACTCGCTGACGCGCGGTGGGCCGGGCAAGGCCACGGAGACGCTGATCTACAAGGTGTATACGGACGGGGTGATCAACCTGGACCTGGGCGGCTCGTCCGCGCAGTCCGTGATCCTCCTCCTGGTGGTGATCACGCTCACGGCCATCCAGTTCAAGTACATCGAACGGCGGGTGTACTACTGATGGCGCCGCGCTGGCGGCGGGGCGACTGGGCGACCCATCTGGTCCTGCTGCTGGGGGTGGCCCTCTTCGCCTTCCCCGTCTACCTGGCCTTCGTCGGCTCCACCCACGACCTGGGGACGGTGAGCCGGGGGGAGATGGGACTGACCCCCGGCCCCCGCCTGGTGCAGAACTACGCCCAGGCCTGGACCACAGGCAGCGGCGAGCGGATCCGGGGGGCGCCGGTGCGGCAGATGATGCGCAACAGCCTGATCATGGGCCTGACCATCGCCACGGGGAAGATCGCCATCTCCTTGCTCTCGGCCTTCGCCGTGGTCTTCTTCCAGTTCCCCCTGCGCATGGTCTTCTTCTGGATGATCTTCGTCACCCTGATGCTGCCGGTGGAGGTGCGCATCATCCCCACCTTCAAGGTGGTCTCCGACCTGGGCCTGGTCAACACCTTCCCCGGGCTGACCATCCCGCTGATTGCCTCCGCCACGGCCACCCTCATCTTCCGCCAGTTTTTCCTCACCGTGCCCGACGAGCTGGTGGACGCCGCCAAGGTGGACGGCGCGGGGCCCATGCGCTTCTTCTGGAGCGTCCTCCTGCCGCTCTCCTCCACCACCATCGCCGCGCTCTTCGTCATCCTCTTCATCTACGGCTGGAACCAGTACCTCTGGCCGCTGCTGATCACCACCAGCCAGGGCATGGAGACGGTCGTCATCGGCATCACCAAGATGATCGGCACCGGGGAGGCGCTGGTGGACTGGCCGATCATCATGGCCACGGCGCTGCTGGCGATGCTGCCGCCGGTGGTGGTGGTCGTGGTCATGCAGCGGTGGTTCGTCAAGGGCCTGACGGAGACGGAGAAGTGAGCGCCGCGGCCCGCCGCGCGCCGCGGATCATCGCCCACCGGGGCGCGTCCGCCGAGGCGCCGGAGAACACCGCGGCGGCATTTCGCCGGGCGCTGGCCGTCGGGGTGGACGGCGTGGAGCTCGACGTGCACCTCTCCAGTGAGGGCGTACCCGTGGTGATCCACGACCACCTCCTGGAGCGCACCACGGACGGCCGTGGTCCGGTGGGTGCGCTGCCGCTGGCGGCGCTCCGTCAGCTGGATGCGGGGCGGTGGTTCGCCGGAGAGTTTGCCGGCGAGCGCATCCCCACGCTGGCCGAGGCGCTGGCGCTGCTGCGCCCGGTGCGCGTGATCGTGGAGCTCAAGCGCGCACCGCTGCCCTCTGCGGAGATGGCCGCGCGCGTGGCTGCGGTCATCGGTGCATCCGGGCATCCCGCGGTCACGGTCTCCTCCTTCGATCACCCGCTGCTGCTGGAGGTGCGCGTCCATCTGCCGCAGGTGCAGACGGCGGTGCTCTACGTGGCCCGGCCGGTGGACCCGCTGCGGCTGGCCCGGGACGCCGGCGCGACGCTGCTCCATCCCCACTGGTCGCTGCTGACTCCGGACGTGGTGGCCGCCGCGCACGCCGCCGGGGTGGAGGTGGAGACCTGGGTCGTCGACGAGCCGGAGGAGATGGCCCGCATGGTGGCCATGAGGGTCGACGGGGTGATGACGAACCACCCGGAGCGGCTGCGGGCGGTCCTGGCCCGGTTGGGCTTCCCGCTGCCGCCGCCCCTGGAGTCCTGAGGGGCCGCGCGGCGGCAGACGGACGGGTCACGCCGGTCAGGGTGCCGCGGTCACACCGCGAGGAGGGCGACCAGGTCCCGCAGGGAGTTCAGCAGCCTCGCCGGCCGCGCCGCCTCCAGGGCCTCCCGGGAGGAGAACCCCCCGAGGACGGCCAGAGTGGTCACGCCGGCGGCCCGGCCCATCTCCACGTCCTCCACCGTGTCGCCGACGTAGGCGGCTGCGGCCGGGAGGACCTGCAGGCGGCGCAGCCCGTGCACCAGGGGGGCCGGGTCGGGCTTGCGCTGCGGGAGGTCGCCCGCGCAGACGACGACGCCGAACAGCCCCGTCCAGCCCAGGCGCCGCCCCTGGTGGAAAATGGGCTTCACGATCATCTGATCGTAGACGTGGGTGGAGCAAACGTAGGGATCGTTCAGGAAGAACTGGTCCCCGTCGTAGATTCCCGGATCTTCCTCGAACAGCGCCACGATCTTGCGCACGGCGTCGGCGCACCCGGCGGAAAAGCGCAGGTGGCCCGAAGCGCTCAGGATTGTGGTGCCGTCACTGGCGTAAAAAGCGCTCATGCACTCCCCGCCCTGCACCACGATGGGGGAAGCGGTCACGCGCTGCAGGGCGATGCGCCCCTCCTCGGCGATGTTGTGCAGGCGGTGAACGAACATCTCGTACTTGATGGGATCCACTTCAACGCCGACCGATACTTCCATCTTTCATCTCTCCTTACAGGCGGATGACAATGTTCAAGTATTCGTCCACCTCGGCCTCCCGTTTGGGGGAAATCACCACAGTTGTGATCGGGGTCTCGACAATGGCCGGCCCCTTGATCCGGTTGCCCGGCCGC
>JBBIIQ010000018.1:0-12300 GCA_037446405.1 Armatimonadota bacterium
ACCGCCTTCCCGCCCGGATCGAGCTCAGCCTCCTGCTGCGCGCCGTCGAGCCGGAGGAAGCCCGGCGCCTGGCGATGCTGGCCGCGGAGGAGGCGCCGCGCCTCGGACCGCTGTGGGAAGCACGGGCGGATCTGGCCCAGGGGATCATCGCAGGGTCTGCGCGGCACTGCCGGGAGGCGGCGGCCCGCTTCCAGGAGTTGGGCGTGGCGCACTGGTCCGCGCTGGCGCTGCTGCATGCTGCAGATCTTGCGCCCCCTGGGGATGTCCCGGGGGCCCGCGAGGACGCTGGGGCGGCGCTGCGCGCGCTCCCCACCGAGGGCTGGGGGTTCTTGGCGGTGCAGGCCGGCCCCGCGCTCCTTCGCCCCTACCGGGATCACCCGCAGGTCGGCGATGACGTCGCCCGCGTCCTGGCCGTGGCCGCGGTCGCTCCGCCTCCCGTCCTGACCCTGCGGTGTCTGGGGCCGTTCGAGCTGCGGCGGGGGAGCGACCCCGTCCCGCCCACAGCCTGGCCGCGCAGCGCGCCGCGGCGGCTGCTGCAGTACCTGGCACTGCAGAGCAGGCCGGTGCACCGGGAGGAGATCATGGAGAGCCTGTGGCCCGGCCTGGAGCCCAGGCGCGCGGCCAATCACCTACGCGTGGCCCTCTCTCAGCTGCGCCGCGTCCTCGAGCCGGACCGGCCGGAAGGCCAACCCTCGGCACCGCTGGCGACGGTTGGGTCAACCATCGCCCTGGCGGGGGAGCGGTGGGACCTGGACCTCGATCGGTTCCAGCGCGCCGTCGCGCGCGCGGCTGCGCTCCAGGGAGATGCCCGCCGGGCGGCCCTCGTCGAGGCGGTGGAGACCTACAGGGGAGACCTGCTCGCGGACAGCCTCTATGAAGAGTGGGCGGCGCCGCACCGGGATCGCTTCGCCCGCCAGTTCCTCGAGGTCCTCGCCGCGCTGGCGGAGGCGGAGGAGGCGACGGGACAGTGGGAGCGGGCGCTCGACCGGTGGGCGGCGCTCCTCGCCCGGACGCCGGAGGCCGAGCACGCCTACCGGGGCCTGATGCGCTGTTACCAGGCCATGGGGCGGATCCCGGACGCCATCCGCGCCTATGAGCGGTGCCGGGCGGCGCTGGCCGACCTGGACGTGAGCCCTTCCCCGGAGACGCTCGACCTGCACGCGCGGATCCTCGCCGGCTCCCGGTAATGCGCCGGTAACGGCCGCCTCCTAGGTTTGGGCCAACACGCGACCGCGGAGGTGGCAGCGATGAGACGACTTCTCCTGCTGGGAGGAATCACGGCGGTGCTGGTCTTCGGCCGGGCCGATCAGACCAGGGCGTCCCATACCGGCCTGCTCTTCGGCGCGCCCGCCCGGATCACGGTCACCATGACGGAGTACAAGTTCTCCCCGCAGACGATCACCGTGGAGGCGGGGACGCCGGTGGACGTGGTCCTGGAGAACAAGGGGCTCCTGACCCACGTGTTCATGGTCTATCCCCAGCCGAAGACGGCCCTCAAGGGGGTCGGCGCGTGGTGGGACTACGTGCTGGCCAACACCTACTTCCGGGACATGGGAGAGGTCATGGTCCACGTTCGCGGCGAGTTTGTCGTGGCCGGGACGCGCCTCTCCGAGATCGGGGTGGAGCCGGGGAAGAGGGTCACCCTCACCTTCACCCCGACCAGGAAGGGGACCTTTGAGATCGGGTGTCACCTGGCCACAGGCGGCGGGGGCAGCCACTACACTGCAGGCATGAAGGGAACCCTGGTCGTGAAGTAGGCGCGATGCGCATCGCCTACGACGCGCAGGCAGATGTGCTGACCCTTGCCCTGACCGACGAGGAGATCGTCACCAGTCGGGAGCTGGCGCCCGGTCTCATCGTGAACCTGAATCGCGAGGGTCACGCGGTGGCCGTGGAGGTGCTCAGCGCCTCGCGCCGCATCGGGCGCCGGGCCCTGCGGGAGATTGCGATTAGCCTGCAGGACCTTTAGCTGGAGGAGACCGCAGCGCGGGCGGCGCGGAGGTTGGCCTCGGGCGAGTCGACGAAGGTCACGCACCCCGCGGCGATGATCAGTCCCCGGCCGCCGGTCTGGGCGATGGCGTCATGCACCTGCGCGGCCACGGCCTCGGGCGTGCCCCGGGAGAGCGTCTCCTGGTCCAGCCCGCCGGCCAGGCAGCCGGAGTAGCGCTGGCGGGCCTCGGCCAGGGTGGGCGGGGTCTGCCGGTCGTGCCAGTTGAGGGCGTCCACGGGGTAGTCGGTGACCAGATCGAACATGACGTGGACGCCGTGCAGGTGCAGCAGGCGCAGTTCCGCCCGCGCGGCGGCGTCCAGGACCTGCAGATCGTAGGGGCGGCCGAACTCCTCGTAGTCCTCCTCTGTGAGGTAATCCGTGGTGGCGCACTGGGTGGCGAAGAAGATGCCGTCTGCCCCGGCGTCGAGCGTCTCGGCGGCGAAGCGCTGCGTCACCTCCGTGATGGTGGCCAGCCCCTGGTGCAGCACCTCCGGCTGCTCGCGCAGGTAGCGCAGCAGGGCCTGGTCGCCGCAGAGCGTGCGGGCGATGGACAGGGGGCTGAACACCGTGGCCAGGATGACCTCCTCGGGCAGCGCCTCCCGGATCAGGTGCAGCGTGTGCAGCTCCCGGCCGTAGACACCCGCGGTCACGTCCAGTGACCGCAGGCCGGCCCAATCCGCGGCCTTCTTCACCGGCCGGTCGGTGTAGTGGCGCGTGCCTTCCCGGTTGGGGCGGTAGCCGGCGTGCAGGCCCCAATCGTCGCCGTAGTAGCCGCTGGCCGGCGTGACCTTGAGGAAGTCCCAGTCGCAGGCCTGGTAGAAGCGGACGTGCGCCGCAGCCAGCGTCTCCGCCCTGGTGTCCTCCCGGGGGAAGTGGCGCCACAGCGCTACCGGCGGGCGGTCCACAGCCTCGCCGCGCAGCGCGGCCCGCAACCGCTCGCGCTTGGTCACGACCCCGCCCCGTAGCGGCGGCGCAGGTAGTGCAGCACTTCCCGATCCACCAGGTGGTCCTCGCGCCAGCGCTCCTCGAAGTTCTCCACGCTGCAGAAGCGGCGGAAGGCGTCCCGGGTGGCGTCGTCGTAGGTCCCTGTCACCTCGCCGTGGTAAAAGCCCAGGTGCCGCAGGATCCTCTGTACCTCGCGCGCGGTCTCCCCGGCTAGCTCCGTGAACGTCCGCTCCGCCGTGGGAAAGTAGAGGCGGTGCAGGGTAAGGAGGCGTTGCAGCTCTTCCACCGGCGCCGGGTGGTCGTCTACCCGCAGGTCGATGTAGCGGTCCAGGTACCCGCCGTAGGATCCCCGATCCTTGACCACCAGCAGGGCCGCCGACTGCTGTCCGCGGCTGTCCCCGCCTTCACGCTGCCCCGCGGCCAGCGCGGCGAGCAAGCGCTCCGGCAACGGCCCGGATGTGCGCGCAAACGCCTCGGCCATCCCCTCGACCACGCCCGGGCCGGTGAGGATGTTGCCCTGGCAGGTGAAGCCATCTCCCAGGCGGTGCCCCGCCCAGGGGAGACACTCCCTCCCGGTCCACGCCGCCACCCGGCCGTGCGCGTCGACGACGCCCACCTGCCGGTGCTCGCGGTTCTCGTCCGGGCCGACCAGCCGCTGCAGCGCCGCCTCCGCCGCCTCTCCTGAGGCCAGCAGGCGCAGCCCCTGCGGACCATAGCTCAGGTTGGCCCACGCCTGCGTGGCGATGCCGCCCACCCCCGCCTGCGCCCACGGGACCACCGCGCCCACCGCCAGGAACTTGCTGGCCACGGCCACGCCGATCTCCCCGCTCTCCGGATCGAGGGCGACGATGGAGAAGGTCCCCGGGCGGGCCTCAGCCGACAATCAGCGACTCCAGGTCCCTGGGGTAGGTGGTGAGCACCTCGCAGCCCTCCTCGGTGACGACGATGGTGTCGGAGTGACGGAACCCGCTCACCCCCGGGATGTAGATGCCCGGTTCCACCGACATGACCATGCCGGGTTGCAGCACGGTCTCGTCTCCCGGGGCGAAGAAGGGGAGCTCATGGTAGTCGATGCCGATGCCGTGACCCGTGCGGTGGATGAACGCTTCGCTCAGGCCCGCCTCGGTGATGACGCGGCGCGCCGCCTGGTCCACCTCCCGGCAGCGCACTCCGGGGCGGATGGCGGCCAGGGCCGCCTCCTGCGCCTGCCGCATCACCTCGAAGAGGCGGCGTTGCTCGGAACTGGCCTTCTCCACGAAGATGGTCCGTTCGTCCTCGCTGTAGTACCCGTTGACCGTGCACCCGGTGCCGTGGATGACCACGTCGCCGGCGCGCAGCGTGCGACCGCTGGGAATGGCATGGGGCAGCGCGGTCTTCTCGCCGGAGACGGGGCGGGAGCTGGCGGCGACCTCGTCCTCGGGGAAGCGCTTCGCCGCCTCCCGCAGCATCGCCGCGTTCCCCTCAGCCATGATGGCGACCTCCGCGGCCCCGACGGTGCTGGCGTCCACCTCCACGGCCATGCCGTGCTCGGCGAGGGTGCATCCCTTGCGGATCAACGCCAACTCCTCCTGATCCTTGACCATCCGCGCCGCCTCCACCAGCCCGCCGCTTGGGTGGACCTCACCGGCAGCGTCGCGGAGGTAGGTGTAGCCCTCGTACGTCAGCCCCGCCGGCTCGAAGCCGACTCCCTGCGTGATCCCCTGCGCCCGCAGCACCTCCACGGCCAGGTCCAGCGCCAGGTGGAGGGGCGACTTCCCACGCAGGCCGCCCAGCTGCAGATCGGAGTAGACGCGGACCTCCTGCACGCGGGCGCGGGCTCGGGCGTGGGCGGCCTCAAGCTCGGGGACGACCAGCACCGGGTCCTCGCCGAGGACCAGCAGGATTGGCCGGCTGTAGGAGACGGCGCGAAACCCGCTGAGGTAGTAGGTGTTCGCCGGGGTGGAGATGAGCAGCGCCCGCAGGCCGCGCTCCCGGACGCTGGCGTACACCGAGGCCAGGCGATCGACCACGAGCAGACTCTTCTGCCAGCGGCGCCTCTCCCCCTCTTGCCCTCTCCCGGCCCCTGGCGGACGGACAGGGCGGGGATCGAGGGCGCCGAGATCGAGGGCATCGACGGGCTGGCACGGGGGGGTAGACGGGCCAGGGCCGAAGGTCTGGATGGGGCCGGGGTCGCTACAGCGCCCGCTTGAAGTGCTGCATGTAGGGCCGGAAGCCTAGGCTCTCCCACAGGAGGATGGCTTCCGCGTTGTTGACCGCCACCGTCAGCTCCACCGTTTTGATGTCCTCCTCGCGCAGCCAGGCCAGCAGGTCGGTGACCAGGCGGCGGGCGATACCGCGGCGCCGGTACCCCTG
Source organism: Armatimonadota bacterium (assembly GCA_037446405.1). Lineage (GTDB taxonomy): Bacteria > Sysuimicrobiota > Sysuimicrobiia > Sysuimicrobiales > Humicultoraceae > Humicultor. The sequence continues at coordinate 5,288 of JBBIIQ010000018.1, forward strand.
CCGGGTGAAGACGTCCTGGATGAAGCCCCGCCGCCGCTCGGCGAAGAACGGAGGCAGCAGAGTGATCCGGGCGACGCCGTAGCCGACGACGCGGGTCTGCTCCCGCGCCACGAGCACGCGGGCGTCGGGCCGTCCCAGCAGCGTGCTCAGGTACCCGGCATAGGCGGGCCGCCAGCCCGCAGCCGGGGTAAAGGCCGGGTCGAGCTGGGCGTGAAAGGCGGCCAGCTCGCCCCAGAGGTCCAGGATCCCGTCGATGTCCTGCGCCCGTGCCGGGGTGATCTCCATGTGTGGCTGGACTTCGCGCGGACGCCTGGCCTTCCTGCCGCTGCGCCGTGCACAGGCGGTCCACGGCGAGCAGAAACCGGTCGCGGTGATTGTGGCCAGATGGGGCGGAGGTAGAACTCGCGAGAGCGAAGCCGCGCCATACCCGCTTCCTGCACGCTATCGGAACTCCCAAAGAATGACCAGGCCATCATCACCGGCACTCGCCACCCTCCTTCCGTCCGGCGAGAAGGCCACCGCATTCACATCGCCGCGGTGACCTCGAAGAATCATTCGCACGTCTCCGGAGGTGACGTTCCACAGAATGACCGTGTCGTCGGAGCTGCCGCTCGCCAGGACCTTGCCGTCCGGCGAGAAGGCCACCGACGTGACAAAGTCCTTGTGTCCTTCGAGCCTGAGCACTTCCTTCCACATCTCAGCTGCCCAAAGTATCACAACCCTATCCCAACTCCCGCTCGCCAGGGTCTTGCCGTCTGGCGAGAACGCAACGGACGTCACAAGATCCCTGTGCGCTTCCAGGGATGCCTTCCACTTCCCCGTTTGGGCGTCAAAGATCCTGACGGTTCTGTCCCGACTGGCGACTGCCAGGCTCTTCCCGTCAGGGGAGAAAGCCACCGACATGACCCAGCTGGGCCTGTCTTCCATCCACTTTCGCTCTCCCGTGCGCGTATCCCAGAGGATGAGTCTTCCGAACAGCTGCTCCCGTGACAGAATCACCAGCCTCTCCGCCCCGACGCTCGCCAGAACCCTTCCGTCTGTCGAGAAGGCGACAGATGTGACCCAATGGGTATGCCCGGTCAGCCTTTTCCTCGATTCACCAGTCTGCGCGTCCCAAAGTATCACCGTCGCATCGTCCCCGCCGCTGGCCACATGCCTCCCATCGGGAGAGTAGACAACGGTCCTCACCGCGCCCTTGTGTCCCGTCAGCCTCGCCATCTTCTCTTTGCCGGTTTGAACGTCCCAAACGATGATGTTCCTGTCGGCGCTCCCGCTAGCCAACACCCGGCTATCGGGGGAAAATGAGAGCGATGTCACTTTGCCATTGTGGCCTTCCAGCCTGACAGACCTCACCGTCTTCTCGTCTTGAAGCATCGCTGAACTACGGAGGGGTTCTTGCCCTACGGCGGAGCTCACCACTACCAGCAGCACCCAGAGGATCCTGCGCATCTCCGTCGCCCGTCCCTCCTCGACACAGACGCTGAAGGCGCTCCCACGTTCGCAGATTTGTGGAAGCACGGCCCGGTGTCTTCTACGCCACTAGACTGAGCTCATCCTTTCGTGAGGAAGAGCGGCCAGCACGGGCCTGCGTGGGCAAGACTGACCAGCACCGACGGCGAGCATCGAGCGTACCGGCGTCCAGCAGCGCCCGAATACGGAAGGCCACCAGGATGCCGAGAACTCGAGACTAAACCCTTCGCCGCCGCGGCACGGTCTAGGAGGTTAAAGGCATGCTGCCGGCCGGCCCCCGGCCCTGCGGCATGTCCAGGGGGAGCAGCTGATGGCTGAGCCTTCACTGCGGGCGTTTCGTCCCTCCGCCGCCAACCCGTGGGATGCGGCGAAAGCGGCGCACCTGCTGCAGCGGGCCGGCTTGGGCGGCCCGCCGGAGGAGGTCCAGCGCCTCCTCGCCCTCGGGGTCGAGGGCGCCGTCGACGAGCTGCTGAACTACGAGCGCCTGCCCGACCTCTCCGAGGCGGTGGACTTCAGCGAGCTGCGCCAGGCCTACGCCGACGCCTTCGCCCTCCGTCGCTCCGGTGGCAGCGAGCAGGCGCGGCGCGACCTGCAAAACCGGATCAACCGGCTGCAGCGGGAGAAGCTGCAGGAGGTGCGGCTGTGGTGGATGGCCCGGCTGGTGGCCACGCCGCGGCCGCTGCAGGAGAAGATGGTCCTCTTCTGGCACGGCCTGCTCGTCTCCGGGTTCCCCGACGTGCAGAATCCCGAGTTCCTCTACATCCAGAACCACCTCTTCCGCCGGCGGGCCACGGGCAACTTCAAGCAGCTCATCCTCGAGGTCAGCCGTGACCCGGCCATGCTCACCTACCTGGACAACAACAGCAACCGCAAGGGAAAACCCAACGAGAACTACGCCCGCGAGCTGCTGGAGCTGTTCACCCTGGGGGTGGGCCACTACACGGAGCAGGACATCAAGGAAGCGGCGCGGGCCTTTACCGGGTGGACGCTGCGCCCCACCCCGACCGGGGAGTTCGAGTTCTTCTTCAATGCGACGCAGCACGACGACGGGCCGAAGACCTTCCTGGGGCGACGGGGCACCTTCGACGGCGCGGACATCATCGACATCATCTTCGAGCAGCCAGCCGCGGCCCGCTGGCTGCCGCGCCGCCTCTTCGAGGACCTGGTCTACCTCCAGCCGGAGGACCACCTGGTGGACGAACTGGCCCGCATCTTCCGCCGCGAGAACTTCGAGGTCCGGCCGCTGCTGCGGGCCCTGCTCAGCTCAGAGGTCTTCTATTCCTCCCGGGCGCGGCGCAGCCAGGTGAAGAGCCCGGTGCAACTGGTGGTGGGCACCGCCCGGGCGCTGCGCATTCCCCCGGCCGCCGCTCCGCCGTTGCTGCTGGCGGCAGACCGGATGGGGCAGATGCTGCTCGTGCCGCCTAATGTCGGCGGCTGGCCGAAGGGTCGCTCCTGGATCACCACCGCGACGATCCTCGAGCGGTACAACTTCGGCAGCTTGATCACCGAGGCCCGCATGCCCGGCCTGCCTCCGCGCCTCCTGGAGGCCATTCGCCCCGTGGAGGTGGCCGGGCTGGTGCCGTCCACGGCGCGGACTGCCGGCGAGGTCATCGCCGCCCTCCTGGATCGGCTGCTGCCCGGCGCGGTCATCGACCAGAAGCGGCAGTTTGCCCTCTGGCGTGCGCTGGGGGCCAACCGGGCCGCCGATCCGGTGGAGGCGACGCCCCAGCGCGTGCGCAGTGTGCTGCACCTGCTGATGAGCATGCCGGAGTATCAGCTCACCTGAGGGCGCTGCGCGTACGGCGCGGCTCGTTGGCGCGCTTCGCAGCCGGGCAGGGGAAGGGGGAGAGGCCGTGCGTCAGGGAATGACCCGCCGCGAGTTCGTCAAGAAGGGGCTGACCATCGTCGCCATGGGGGCGACCGCTCCCTCCTTCCTCGCCCGCACCGCTCTGGCGCTGAACAACCCATGGGACCTGGCACAGGTCCAGAGCCGGCCGGGGGTGCCGGATGAGCGCATCCTGGTGGTCATCCAGATGGGTGGGGGAAACGACGGGCTGAACACCGTGATCCCGTTCTCCGACGACGCCTACTACCGGGCGCGACCCACGCTGGCCGTGCCGGCGAAGGACGTGCTCCGCCTGACGGACACCACGGGATTCCACCCCAGCCTGGCCGCCCTGCGGGACCTCTACGACCGGGGAGCGGTGGCGGTGATCCAGGGGGTCGGCTACCCCAACCCCAGCCGCTCCCACTTCCGCTCCATGGAGATCTGGCAGACGGCTGACCCGGAGGGGCGGGTCGTGCGCTACGGGTGGATTGGCCGCTACTTCGACAGCAAGTGTCCCGTCTGTGAGCAGCCCACGGTGGGGGTGAACGTGGGGCCGTCGCTGCCGCTGGCGATGCAGGCCTCATCCGGTCAGGGCATCGCGCTGCAGACCCCCCAGACCTTCCAGTGGATGCCCAGCCTGCGCGGCATCGGAGCGCAGGAGGAGTGGGACCTCTTCCGCCTGCTCAACACCCCTGGGCCCTCTGCGTCCGGCGAGCCCGACACCATCGACTTCCTGCGGCATACGGCGATGAATGCGGTGCTCTCCTCGGAGCGCGTGCGCGAGGCTGTGGGGAAGTACCGCGGAGGTGTGGAGTACCCGAACAGCCGTCTGGGCGCCAGCCTGAAGCTGATCTCCCAGATGATCGCCGGCAACCTGCCGACGAAGGTCTACTATGCGCACATGACCGGCTTCGACACCCACGCAGCGCAGCGTGGGGCGCACCAGGCCCTCCTGCGCGAGCTGGCCGACGCGGTGGCAGCCTTCCTGCGGGACCTGGAAGAGCAGGGCAATGCATCGCGCGTGCTGGGGCTGGCCTTCTCGGAGTTCGGTCGGCGGGTGGCGGAGAACGGCAGCGGTGGGACTGACCACGGGACGGCCGCGCCGCTCCTTCTCTTCAGCCGGGGGCTGAAGGGCGGGCTGTACGGCCAGCAGCCTAGCCTGACCGACCTGGCGGACGGAGACCTCAAGCACGCCATCGACTTCCGCTCGGTCTACGCCACGGTGCTGGAGCGATGGCTGGGTGCTGACCCGGCGGCAATTCTGGGCGCGCCCTTCGAGCGGGTCCCGTTCATGTGAACGGTCGACTCCGGCGGCGAGACCTCCACCCGCCGCCAGACAGGGGAACCGGCCTGGCGCGCCCAAGAATGGTGAGTGTGACCGTTTCCCCTCTTGCGACCTTTGCTGTGGACCTCGCCCGGCGCGGCGGTGCGCACCTCCTGTCGCTGCTGTCGGCCGCGCCCGATGCCAAGGAGATCGAGTTCAAGGGCCCCACCGACCTGGTCACGCGGGCCGACAGGGAGGTGGAGGCCCTGATCAGCGAGCGGGTGCGCGCCGTCTATCCGGATCACGGCCTCCTGGGGGAGGAGGGGACGGTGCGGGCGGGCGAGACGTACCGCTGGATCATCGACCCGCTGGATGGGACCACCAATTTCGCCCACGGCCTGCCGTGGTTCGCGGTTTCGCTGGCCGTCGAGCATCGGGGGACGATCGTCGTCGGCGTGGTCTATCACCCGGCGGCAGACGAGCTCTTCTTCGCCGAGCGAGGGAAAGGCGCCTGGTTGAGCACGCGGGGCGGGGAGCCTGTGCGGCTGGCCGTCTCCACCACCGAGGACCTGGGGGCGGCGCTGCTGGCCACGGGGCTGCCCGGCCGGGAGCGCCGCCCGGCGCACCTGCGGACGATTCCGGTGTTCCTGCAGCGGGCGCGGGAGGTGCGGATGACGGGCTCCGCCGCCATCCACCTGGCGTACGTCGCCGCCGGCCGCCTGGACGGGTTCTGGGAGCCGGGGTTGAACCTGTGGGATGTGGCCGCGGGGATGCTCCTCGTGGAGGAAGCCGGGGGCCGGGTCACCGACCTGCGCGGCGGGCCCTTCCACGCAGGGGACGTCCTGGCCAGCAACGGTTACCTCCACGGCGCCATGGTGGAGGTGCTGGCTACCGGGGCCTGAGGACCGTGCGCTACACTGGAGGTACGTCGGGCCCGTGAGGTGAGGACGATGGCCCTTCAGCCGCAGGCGGTGGAGCGGCCGTGGGTCAGGTTCTACGACGACGGGGTGCCCGCGCAGCTCACCTACCCTGACCTCCTGCTGCACCAGATCCTGGAGGAAAGCGCCCGCAAGCACCCACGCCTGACCGCCCTGCTCTTCTTCGGTCGGCGCATGACCTACGCAGAGCTGGACGCGCTGGCCACCCGCTTCGCCGCGGGGCTGCAGCGGTTGGGCGTGCGCCAGGGGACGCCCGTCTCCCTCCATCTGCCCAACTGCCCCCAGTTCGTCGTCGCCTACTATGGGATTCTCAAGGCGGGCGGCGTGGCCGTCCCGCACAACCCCCTCTACACGGAGCGGGAGATCGAGTATCAGCTTCGGGACGCGGGTGTCGAGGTGGCGGTGACGCTCAGCCAGTTCTACCCGCGGGTGGCCGCGGCAGCGCAGCGGGTGGGGGTGCGCCACGTGATCTCCACCCCCATCCACCAGTACATGCCGCCGCACCTGCGGCTGCTCTACCCCTTCAAGGCCCGTCGCGAGGGGCAGTGGGTGCAGGTGCAGCCCGCCGCCGGGGTGCTGTCGTTTGCCGCCCTGCTGGCGGAGGGACAGCCGCAGCCGGTGACGGTCAGCCCCGACGACCCTGCGCTCTACCAGTACACCGGGGGGACCACAGGGGTGCCCAAGGCCGCCGTGCTCACGCACCGCAACCTGGTGGCCAACCTGCTGCAGGCCGTGGCCTGGTATGGCGGAGGTGAGCATGCGGGGGAGCGGGCCATGGCCGTCCTTCCCTTCTTCCACATCTACGGGATGACCTCGGTGCTGAACTTCTCCATCCGCCTGGGGATGACCATCATCCTGGTCCCGCGGTTCGACCCGGAGATGGTCCTGCACGCGGTGGCCCGCTGGCGGCCCACGGTCTTCCACGGCGTGCCCACCATGTACGCGACCCTGCTCAACCATCCCCGCCTGGCCCGCACCGACATGCGCTCCATCCGTACCTGCATCAGCGGGGCGATGGGATTGCCGGCGGAGGTGCAGCGTCGCTGGGAGGCGGCCACCGGCGGGCGGCTGGTGGAAGGCTACGGGTTGACGGAGGCGTCCCCGATCACCCACTGCACGCCGGTGTACGGACACCGCAGGTCCGGCAGCATCGGCGTGCCCTTCCCCGACACGGACGCGCGGGTGGTGGATGCGGAGAGCGGGCGGGTCCTGCCTCCGGGGGAGGTGGGCGAGCTGGCGGTGCGCGGCCCCCAGGTGATGCGCGGCTACCTCAACCGGCCGGAGGAGACGGCGGCCGCCCTGCGCGACGGCTGGCTCTTCACCGGCGACATCGCCCGGATGGACGAGGACGGGTTCTTCTACATCGTCGACCGGAAGAAGGAGATGATTAATGTCGGCGGCCTGAAGGTCTTCCCCCGCGAGGTGGAGGAGGTGCTCTACGAGCACGCCGCCGTGCGCGAGGCGGCGGTGATCCCGGCCCCCGACCCGCTGAAGGGCGAGGTGGTCAAGGCCT
>JBBIIQ010000018.1:12314-17228 GCA_037446405.1 Armatimonadota bacterium
CGGCACGGCGGTGACGGCCGACGAGCTCATCGCCTTCTGCCGGCAGCGCCTGGCGCCGCACAAGGTGCCGCGGACCGTGGAGTTCCGTGACGCCCTGCCCAAGACGCTCATCGGCAAGATCCTGCGGCGGGCGCTCGTGGAAGAGGAGCGGCGTGGGGTAAGGTAAGGCCTGCATGGCGCCGGAGCCGATCCCACCGGGGTGGTCGCGGCTGGCGGTTACGCTTGGCGCGCTCCTGCTCTCCGCCTGTCGCCCGCCTGCGACCACACCACCTGCTGCCCACAGACAGCTGCTTTCTCCGGTCCTGCAGGCCACCTTCGTCACAGCGTGGGGCGGCGTCCCTCCCACCAGTCTCTTCAGCCATCCCGCCGGCGTGGCCGTGGACGGCGCAGGCGCCCTCTACGTGGCCGACACGGGCCGAAACCGCATTCTGAAGTTCAGCCCATCGGGCGCACTGGTGGCGACGTGGGGGCGGGCCGGCGACGGGTCCCCCCTGCACCGGCCGTCGGGGCTGGCCGCAGACGGCGCGGACAACATCTACGTCGCCGATACCGGCAACCACCGCGTCATCAAGTTCACCCCGGCGGGGAGCGCCCTGGCCGTCTGGGGCGGCCCGGGCGGGGAAGCGGGCCGGTTCAACGCGCCCGCCGCTGTGGCCGTCGATGCGGCCGGTAATCTCTACGTCGCCGACACGAAGAATCACCGCGTCCAAAAGCTCAGCCCGGCGGGGGCCGTCCTCAAGGTCTGGGGCACGTACGGTTTCGCGCCGGGACAATTCAACGCTCCGGCGGGGGTCGCGGTGGACGCGGCAGGGTACATCTTCGTGGCCGACACCTGGAACCACCGCATCCAGAAGTTCGACGCTGGGGGCCGGTATCTGCTGGAGTGGGGGGCACTCGGCCGGGGAGCTGGCCGCTTCAACACCCCGGCGGGGATCGCCGTGGATGGGGCCGGCCGGGTGCACGTGATCAGCGCCGGCCTGTGGACCCGGCTGCGCGATCCGGCCGACGTCCTGCGCGTGCAGCGAGTCCAGGTCTTCAGCGGCGCCGGGAGGCTGCTGCGGGCCTGGGGGCGCGGGGGCAGCGACCCCGGGCAGTTCGACCGGGCGATGTCCCTGGCGGTCGACCGCGCCGGTAGCGTCTACGTGGCCGATACCTGGAACCACCGCGTCCAGAAGTTCGCCCGGGACGGCGTGCTGCTGCGGCAGTGGGGGGCTCTTCCCGTCCAGGTGCTGAAGCGCCCGCAGGCGCTGGCCGCCGACGCCAGCGGGCACCTCTACATCGCCGACCAGGGTAACTTCCGTGTGGTCCAGGTGGACCGTCAGGGAAGGGTCGTCGCGGTCTGGCGGGTCTCCCCGGCGGCGGTGTTGGAGGATGTGACCGTGGATGCCACCGGAGCGATCGCTGTGGCTCTGACCGAGCACGGGGTGCCGCTCGTGCGCAGACTGAGCGCTGTTGGTGTTGCCGGCCAGGAACTGCGCGGGTTTGCGTCGGTCAGGGGCATCGCGGTGGACTCCGCGGGGACCCTCTACGTCGCCGACTGGCGAAACCAGGAGATCCGTCGCTTCGATGCGGCGGGCCAACCCGCCGGCCGCTGGCGTGTCGAATTCCCCGGTGACCTCGCCGTCGACAGCAAGGGCCGCATCTACGCCGTAGAGCGGGGACGGCACCGCATCGCCAGCTTCGATGCCGCGGGACAGGTGCTGCGGACCTGGAGGGGACCGGCCGACGTGGACAGCGGCTTTCAGGACGGTTCCATCGCGGTGGACGGCAGGGGCCGTCTCTACCTGGCGGACCCCCTCTATCACCAGGTGCAGGTGTTCGCACCCGGCGGCCGCTACCTCGGCCGGTGGGGCGTCTGGGGTCCGGCGCCGGGACAGTTCTCCCAGCCCCGTGGGATCGCCGTCGATCAGGCCGGGAATGTCTATGTGGCTGAGCCTCTCCTCGACCGCGTGCAGGTGTTCAGGTTGACGGGACTGCCGGAGTAGCTGGCGGCAAAGCTGGGGGAGGAACGGCCTGGGCGTGGAATTGTGTCAGCGGTGACCTCTTCCTTTGCGGCGCGCCATCTGGATCTTCGCACCCGTCCTCCTGCTGCTGGTCGTCATTTCCCGTACCGCGGAGCTGAACACGCTGGCCCGCATCTTCCTCACCGCCCACCCGGGCTGGCTGGTGGCGGCGCTGGGCCTGCAGGTGGTTTTCACCCTCAATCAGGGAGCGTTCTACCAGGCCGTCTTCCGCCTCCTGGATGCAACCGTGTCGCTGGGGACGGCGGTATGGCTGGCGCTGGTGATGGCCTTCGGCAGCCTGGCCACGCCCATGGGCGCCACGGCGGGGGTGGCCTTCTTCGTGGTGGCGGCGCGCGACCGCGGGCTGTCGCCATCGCGCGCATTCTTGGCGAGCCTGAGCTACTACTTCTTTGACTATGCCGCGCTTCTGCTCGTCCTCCTCACCGGGCTGGTGATTCTGCTGGCGCAGCGCGACCTGCAGCCTTCGCAGCTCACGGCCGTACTGGTCTTTGCGGCGGCGATGCTGGGCGGGACCGGGCTGGCCATTCGCCTGATCGCGGTGCCCGCGGTCGTCTCCCGCTGGATGGCCCGCGTGGCCGGCGTGCTGAACTGGATGAGCCGGCGGCTGCGTCGCCCTCCCCCCGTCTCCCGCGAGCGGCTGGCGAGGTGGATCCGCGAGGTGCAGGACATAGGGGCCGCAGTGCGCGCCCGCCCCGGCCACGCCCTCCGTCCGGCCCTGCACGCGCTGGGCGTGCAGGCTATCGGACTTGCCACCCTGAGCGTCGTCTTCCGCGCCATTGGCGAGGTGTTGCCCCCGGGAGTGCTGGTCTCCGGCTACGCCGTCGGCGCCTTCCTCATGATTGCCTCCATCACGCCTTCCGGCGTTGGGGTGACGGAGGGGGGCATGATCGTCACCTTCACCTCGCTGGGCGTGCCCCTGGAGACGGCCGTGGCCGGCGCGCTGCTGTTCCGCCTGGTCGCCTTCTGGCTGCCCATGGTGGCGGGGTTCCTCTCGCTGCACGCCTACCCGGTCCGTGCGGGCGGCGGGGGTCCGGTCTAGCGGTGTACCGGCCGGGACTTACTCGCCAGGGTCCGTCAGTCCAGCGGTACTTCCACCCAGCGGCCCTCGCGGTGGCTGAGGGAGATCGCCTCGAGGAGTCGGGCGACCTGATGCGCCTCGCGGAAGGTAGGGAAGTCGGCGGGGCTGCTGCGGTCGGTGATGTGCGTGTAGACGTTGCGGAAGAGGTTCGTGAAGACGTCCGGATAGCCTTCGGGGTGGCCGGCGGGGTAGTGGACATAGGCCCGTGCCTGCCCATCCAGCAGAGCAGGGTCCTTTGTCACGATCTCACTGTGGCGGTCCCGCCTGCCGATCCAGAGGACGTTGGGATCCTCCTGGTGCCAGCGCAACGCTCCCTCGGCGCAATCCACCTCGAAAGAGAGCCCGTTCTTGTGGCCGGCGCTCACCTGGGAGACGGCGAAGAACCCGCTGGCGCCGTCCTCGAAGCGCAGCAGCGCCGCAGCGTAGTCCTCTGTGGTCACCGGGACCTCGCTGGCCCCGCGCGTGTCGGCAGATCGGAAGGTAGCCGTCTCCGCCTGTGGCTGCAGGCGCGTTGCATGGACGGTGGCCAGCTGACCGGAGACGTGGGTGATCCGCCGTCCGGTGACGTACTGCGCCAGATCGCACCAGTGGGAGCCGATGTCGCCCAGCGCCCGCAGCGCCCCGCCGCGGGCGGGGTCGACCCGCCAGTTGAAGTCCTGCCGGTAGAGCAGCCAGTCCTGCAGGTACGCGCCGTGGACCAGGTAGAGGCGGCCGAGGACGCCGCCTTGCACCATCGCCCGCGCCTGCTGCACCAGGGGGTAGTAGCGGTAGCAGTGGTTGACCGCGGCCACCAGTCCGCTGCGCTCCGCCAGCTTGACGAGCGCCGCGGTCTCCGTGCTGGTCAGGGCCAGCGGTTTCTCCGACAGGACGTGCTTGCCCGCCTGCAGCGCCGCCTGGTTCAGGACGAAGTGCAGGTGGTTGGGTGTGCAGTTGTGCATCACGTCGACCTCTGGGTCGGCCAGCAGCGCCAGGGCGTCGGCGTGGGCTCGGGGCACGCGGTGGGCGCGGGCGAAGGCCTCCGCCTTCTCCGGGCGGGACGCGGCCACGGCCACGACCTCCACCCCAGGGAGTCGGCGCAGCGCTTCCAGGTGCGCTTTCCCCATGAATCCTGTGCCGATGATCCCCGCGCGCAGCTTCGCCATCGCCCTCACCTCAGGCCGCATCACTGCCGGCGCGAGACCTTCGGCAGCGGGGCGGGAGATCCTGGCAGGCGAGCAGGCGGGAGCCGCCGCGGGCTGCGGGCCCGCCCCCTGCCGGCCCAGGAGGTGCCATCCAGGCCCGCGAAAGGGTTCCCGGGCCGCCGGCGCGGTGGACGCTGGTTGCCTGCGAGTACGGTGGAGGCGGAGTGGCGACGATGACGTGGCTGCGCAGGCTGGGAGGGCTGTTCCGCCGCGGCGGGGGCGAAGAGGGCGATGCCGGCGCCCTCATCTTCTACGTCCGCTGCGACCACTGTGGCGAGATCATCCGCGTCCGCGCCGACCGGCGTTCCGAGCTCCTTCAGGAGTTCGACGAGGGGGTCTCCGGCTACAGCCTGCACAAGGACATCCTGGGGACGCGCTGCAACCGGGTGCTGCGGATGCACGTCGGGTTCGACCTCCAGTACCGGGTGACCTCGCAGGAGGTCGAAGGCGGCCGCTTCGCCACGGCGGAGGAGTACCGGTCGGCGGTCGGCAGGCCCGGCTAGTTGGTGCTCACGGCCCGCCCAGCAGCGGTTCCAGGTTGACCACCCGGACGCCGGCAGGTGACGTCCAGGCGGCATCCTCGGGCGCCGTCCACCGTTCGCCCTCGCCGCGCATGTACACGACCACCGTC
>JBBIIQ010000019.1:0-16681 GCA_037446405.1 Armatimonadota bacterium
GCCGACCGGTGCTCTACGCCGCCACCGCCGCCAACTGGGAGGCCATGGCCCAGGTGGCCAGGAAGCACGGCTGCCCCCTGGCGGTGCGGGGGAAGGACCTGCAGGAGCTCGCCGACCTGACGCCGCGGCTGGCGGCGGCGGGGGTGAGCGACCTGCTGCTGGACAGCGGCGCGCGCGGCCAGGCAGCCACCCTGGCGGACCTGATCCAGATCCGCCGCCTCGCCCTGCGCAAGCTCTTCCGCCCCCTGGGCTACCCCGCTCTGGCCTTCATCACATCGGACGACCCCCTGACCCAGGTGGTAGAAGGGACGGCGTACATCTGCAAGTACGCGGCGTTGCTGGTGACCCCGGCGCTGCAGCCCTGGCAGGCGCTGGCGCTGGCCACGGCGCGCCAGAACATCTACACCGACCCGCAGAAGCCCATCCAGGTGGAGCCGGGGATCCACACCGTGGGCACCCCCGACGCGGACTCGCCGGTCCTGGTGACCACCAACTTCTCCCTCACCTACTTCACGGTGGAGGCCGATACCGAGGCCAGCCGCCTTCCCGCCTGGATGGTCGTGGTGAACACGGAGGGGCAGTCGGTGATGACGGCATGGGCGGCGGACAAGTTCAACGCCGAGACCATCGCCAAGACGGTGGGGGCCTCAGGCATCGCCGAGCGGGTCAGGCACCGCCGCCTGATCATCCCCGGGGGTGTGGCCGCCATCAGCGGCAAGCTGGAGGAGCTGTGCGGCTGGCAGGTCATGGTGGGCCCGCGGGAGTCGGCGGGGATCCCGGCCTTCCTGCGGACGCAGTGGAAGCAGGTCGCCGCCGCGGCCTCGTAGGGAGATGAGCCCGGTGCAGGCGCCGCTGACCGTCACCTTCCAGCCGGACGGGCGCAGCGTGACCGTAGAGGCGGGGCAGACCCTGCTGGATGCGGCCGCCGCCGCCGGCATCCCCCTGAACAGCGTGTGCGGGGGGCGGGGGATCTGCCAGCGCTGCCGCATGCACGTGCAAAGCGGGGCGCTGGAGGTGGACGCCGCGGGGCGGGTGGACGGAGCGGTCCTGGCCTGCCTCTCCCGGGTGCGCGGGGATGTGGTGGTGGAGGTGCCACCCAGCTCACGCATCGAGGGGGAGCAGATCCTCACCGGGGCGGAGCGGGGGATCGGGCCGTTCCTGCCCGTTCCCGAGGAGCAGATGGCGCTGCCCCGCGCCGCCGGCCTCTTCGTCCCCAGCCCCCTGGCCTTCGCCCTCCCCCTGGATCTCCCCGTCCCCACCCTGCACGACAGCGTCAGCGACATGCAGCGCCTCACCCGGGAACTGCGCCGGCAGCGGAACATCCGCGAGGTGACCATTCCCCTGGAGGTGCTGCGCGCCCTCCCCCGGGTGGTGCGGCAGGGGGAGTGGACGGTCACGGCGCTCCTGGTGCGGGCCGACGGCGGCTACGAGCTGATAGACCTGCGGCCGGGGGTGGCCCCCCGCGCCTTCGGCGTGGCGGTGGACGTGGGCACCACCACCGTGGTGGTGCACCTGGTGGACCTGGCCTCCGGGACGACGCTGGGCGCGGCCGCCGCCCTCAACCGCCAGATTCCCTACGGCGATGACGTCATCTCCCGGATCATCCACGCCGGGGAGCCAGCGGGGATGGAACGGCTGCGCACCGCCGCCCTGGAGACGATCAACCTGCTGATCGGCGGGCTGGCCAAGGCGCACCGCGTCGGCCGCGACGAGATCATCGGCGCGGTCTGCGCCGGCAACACCACCATGCTGCACCTGCTGCTGGGGCTGCCGCCGGCGGAGATCCGCCGCGAGCCCTACACCCCCGCGGCCACCGTCTCGCTGGCCTACCGGGCAGGGGAGGTGGGGCTGCGCATCCATCCCCGGGCGCTGGTGGCCACCATGCCCGGGGTGTCCAGCTACGTGGGCGGGGACATCACCGCCGACGTGCTGGCCGCCGGCATGGACAGCAGCGAGGAGCTGTCCATGCTCATCGACGTGGGCACCAACGGCGAGACGGTGATCGGCAACCGGGAGTTCCTGGTCTGCTGCGCCTGCTCCGCCGGGCCGGCCTTCGAGGGTGGCGGGATCACCTGGGGGATGCGCGCGGCCCGGGGGGCGATCCAGCGCGTGGAGGTGACGCCGGAGGGCACGCTGGCCTGGACCACCATCGGAGGGGCCCGGCCGCGGGGCCTGTGCGGGTCGGGGCTGGTGGACCTGCTGGCCGAGTTGCTGCGCGCCGGCTACCTGGACCGGGGAGGACGGCTGGTGGCGGACGCGCCGGTGGTGCGCCAGGGTCCCGACGGCCTGGAGGTGCTGGTGGTGCCGGCCTCCCAGACCGCCGCGGGGGTCGACATCGTCCTCACCGCCGCCGACATCGAGAACCTGCTGCGGGCCAAGGCCGCCGTCTTCGCCGGCGCCGCCCTGCTGGCCCGGCGGTTGGGGATCGCCGTGGGGGACATCCAGCGAGTCTACGTGGCCGGGGGGTTCGGCACCTACCTGGACGTGCGCAAGGCCATCCGCATCGGCCTGCTGCCCGACGTCCCCCCGGAGCGGGTGGTCTTCATCGGCAATGGCTCGGTGGCCGGCGCCAAGATGACCCTGCTCTCGTACGAGGTGTGGCGGCGCGCGATGGAGGTGGCGCAGAAGATGACCTACCGCGAGCTCTCCACCGATCCGGCCTTCATGGAGGAGTACGTCTCCGCCATGTTCCTGCCGCACACGGACTGTGCCCGCTTCCCCCGCGCCTGCGCGGAGCTGGGGATGCAGGTCTGAGGTGCCACGATGCCCTTCGTCTACGCGGTAGCCGGAAAGGGAGGGACAGGGAAGAGCACCCTGGCCGCGCTGATCGTGCGCTGGCTGCGCCGGGCGGGCCGTGTCCCCATCCTGGCCGTGGACGCCGACCCCAACACCACCCTGGATACCGCGCTGGGATTGCGGCCCGCCCGCAGCATCTCCGACGTCCTGGACGCCACCAAGGGGATGCGCGAGGTGCCTGGCAACATGCCGCGGACGGTCTACCTGGAGTACCAGCTGGCGGACTGCCTGGCGGAGGGGCGGGGCGTGGACCTGATCGTCATGGGGCGCCCAGAGGGGGCGGGGTGCTACTGCGCCGCCAACCACCTGCTGCGGGAGCACCTCGACCGGCTGACTGCCGGCTACCCCTACGTGGTCATGGACAACGCCGCCGGCATGGAGCACCTCAGCCGGCGGACCACGCGCGACGTCGACCTCCTCCTCATCGTCAGCGCCCCCACCCCAAGCGGCCTGCGGGCCGCCCGCCGCATCCAGGCGCTGGTGGGCGAGCTGGACCTGGCCGTGCGGGAGATGGCCCTGGTGCTGAACCGCGCCGACGCCGTCCCCCCTGCCGTGGCCCAGGAGATCGCTGCGAGCGGGCTGCGGCTGGCGGGGACCGTTCCCGAGGACCCGCAGGTCGCCGCCTGCGACCTGGAGGGCCGTCCCCTGCTCGACCTCCCCGACGACACCGCGGCGGTGCAGGCGGTCGAGGCGATGCTGGCCGCGGTGCACGGTACGAGGGTGGCGCCGTGAGCGTCTACTTCTCCACCTACGAGGGCCTGCGGACGCGGCTGGGGGGCCACCCCCCGGCCCGCCTGGCCGCCCGCAGCGGCGCCGCCCTCCTGGGTGAGGACCGGCTCGTCCTGCGCTGCGCCGGGCGGGACTACGTCGTCACCTACCCGGACGGCATGGTCCTGGACGCGGCGGGCGGCCCGGCGGACGTCTCCGTGGCCATCCTCCTGCTGCTCTACCTGCTGGAGGCGACGGGGGCCCCGGAACGCGGAGAGTGGATCTCCTTCGAGCAGCTGCCCGGCGGCGCCGGCTACCTGGCCTCCTTCCGCGGCCGGGTGGTGCAGCCGATCCTGAAGACCTTCGGGCCGGCGCCGGAGCGGCTGCTTCCGGCGGCGCGCGCGCTGGACGGCGAGCCCCTGGCGCTGGGGGACGTAGCGGTGCGCATCCCGGCGCTGCCCCGCGTCCCCATCGCCTACGTGCTGTGGCGCGGGGACGAGGAGTTCCCCCCCGGCGTCTCCGTGGTGTTCGACGCCTCGGTGGAAGGCTATCTGGACGCGGAGGTGCTCACCGCCCTGGCGGAGCTGGTCAGCCGCCGGCTCGTCGCCGCCGCGGAGGGCGGGAAGACGTGAGCGGGGCCATCGAGAGCGGGAAGGAGTGACGGCATGCCTGTGGAGCTGATGCGGGAGCACTGGCCGGGGAAGGTCTACACCGTGACCCTCGGCGCCACCCCCGCCGAGGGGGGGACGCGGGCCCGGACGCTGACCATCGGCGGGCACACCGCTCTCCCCTTCGCCGGCGACGCCCCCAGCCCGCACCGGCCGCTGGTGGCCATGGAGGTGCTGGACGTGGTGCCGCCGGACTGGCCCGCGCACCTGCGGGAGCCGCTGGCCGACGTGGTGGACTCACCCGCCCGGTGGGCGCGCAAGTGCGTGGAGGACTACGGCGCGGACCTGGTCTGCCTGCGCCTGGCCTCACCCCACCCCGACGGGCAGGACGCTCCCCCGGAGGCGGCGGTGGCCACGGTGCGCGCGGTGCTGGAGGCGGTGCCGGTGCCGCTGATCATCCTGGGCTGCGGGCACGCCGACAAGGACAACGAGGTCTGGCCCCGGGTGACGGAGGCGACCAGGGGCGAGCGCTGCCTGATCGGCGTGGCCGTCCCCGAGAACTACAAGACCCTGGTCGTGGCCTGCCTGGCGGACGGGCACAACGTCCTGGCCGAGGCCCCCATCGACATCAACATCCAGAAGCAGCTGAACATCCTGATCACCGAGATGGGGCTGCCGCCGGACCGGATCGTCCTGCACCCCGGCACCGCCTCCCTGGGCTACGGCCTGGAGTACGAGTACTCCATCATGGAGCGCATCCGCCTGGCCGGGCTGCAGGGAGACAAGATGCTGGCCCAGCCCATGGCGGCCATCATCGGGTCCGAGGCCTGGAAGGCCAAGGAGGCCCGCCTGCCGGAGGAGGCGATGCCGGCCTGGGGCGCGGCGGGGGAGCGCGGCCCGGCGTGGGAGGCGGCCACCGCCGCCGCCTTCCTCCAGGCGGGCGCGGACATCGTGGTGCTGCTGCACCCGGCGGCGGTGGCAGCGGTCAGGCGGGTGATCGCGGAGCTGGCCGCGGTCCCGGCGGGAACGTAGGGAGGCGAGGAGGGTGTTCATCATCGGCGAGCGCATCAACGGCATGTTCCGCTCGGTGGCCCGGGCCATCCGGGAGCGGGACGGCGACGCCATCGCCGACCTGGCGCGACGCCAGGTGGCCGCCGGCGCCCACGCCCTGGATATCAACACCGGCCCCACCGGCGAGGACCCGGCCGAGGTGATGACCTGGCTGGTACAGACCGTGCAGGAGGCCACCGACGTCCCCCTCTCCATCGACAGCCCTAAACCCGCAGTGATCGCCGCCGGGCTGCGCGCCTGCCGGGGGCGGGCCCTGATCAACTCCACCACCGGCGCCCGGGAGAAGCTGGACGCCCTCCTGCCGCTGGCGCAGGAGTACGGCGCGGAGCTCATCGCCCTGACCATCGACGAACGGGGCATCCCGCGCAACGCCGCGGCCCGGGCGGAGATCGCCCTGGCCATCGTCGCCCGAGCGATGGAGGCCGGCTTCCCCACCGACCGCCTCTACCTGGACCCGATCGTCCTCCCGGTGAACGCGGCGCAGGACCAGTGCCGCGAGGCCCTGGCGGCCATGACGGCCTTCCGCACCCTCTGCGAGCCCGCCCCGCACATCATCATCGGCCTCTCCAACGTCTCGCAGGGGACGACCAACCGCAGCCTGATCAACCGCACCTACCTGGCCATGGCACAGGCCTGCGGGTGCGACGCGGCCATCCTGGACCCGCTGGACCGGGACCTGATGGACGTGATGCGTACCGCCAGCATCCTGCTCAACCAGGAGATCTACTGCGACGGCTACCTGCAGTCGCAGCCGCAGCCGGCGAAGGAGGGGAGGTGAGCGCAGTGACCGGGTTGGCCCTGGGCAAGACGGTAGATGAGCTGGCGGTCGGCGACCGCGCGGCCATCACCAAGATCGTCACCGACGCCGACATTCACCTGTACGTGGGCATCACGGGAGACCTGAACCCCCTGTACGTGGACGAGTCCTACGCCGCGGGGACGCGCTACCGGGGGCGCATCGCCCCGGGGATCCTCACCGCCGGGCTGGTCGTGGCCGTGATCAGCACCAAGATGCCCGGGCCGGGGACGATCCTGGAGCACCAGGAGTTCCGCTTCACCGCGCCGGTGCGGCCGGGCGACGCCATCACGGCCTTCGTCGAGGTGGTGGAGGTGCTGCCCTCCCGCGGGCGGGCGCGCCTGCGCACCCTCTGCAAGAACCAGGACGGCGTTGCCGTGCTGGAGGGGGAGATGATCGTCCTGCCCCCGCCGCGGCCGTCCGAGATCCGGGAGCGGGGCATGGAGCCGCGGTGACCTACGAGGAGGCGCTGGCCTACATCTACGGGCTGCTGGGCGAGCGGCCGCGCACGTCCCGGCCCTACAGTCCGCTGAAGCTGGAGCGGATGCGCCACCTCTGCGCCCTCCTGGACCATCCGGAGCGACGCTTTCCCGCCGTGCTGGTGGCGGGGACCAAGGGGAAGGGGTCCACGGCGGCCATGCTGGCCGCCATGGCCCAGGCCGCCGGCCTGCGCGTCGGGCTCTATACCAAGCCGCACCTGGTCGACTTCCGCGAGCGCATCCGCATCAACGGCGAGCTGATCACGCCGCGCGAGGTGGTGGCGCTGATGGCGGAGATCCCGGCAGCCATCGCCCACGGCGCCGGGGGGCCGGGCTGGCCGCCCACCTACTTCGAGGTGGCCGCCGCCCTGGCGTTCCTCCACTTCGCCCGCTCCCGCGTCGACCTGGCCGTGGTGGAGGTGGGCATCGGCGGGCGGCTGGACGCCACCAACGTCGTGGAGCCCGTCGTCGCCGTGATCACCACCATCGACTACGACCACACCGACCTGCTGGGGGACGACCTGCGCGGCATCGCCATGGAGGACGCCGGGATCATCCGCCCCCGCGGGCGCGCCGTCACCGTCCCTCAGCCCCCGGCGGCGCTGCAGGCGCTGGAGGAGGCCGCCGCCTCCCAGGAGGCGACGCTGGTGCGCGTCGGCCGGGAGGTCCGCTACCGCACGGTGCGCATCTCCGCCGAGGGCATCCGCTGCACCGTCGTCGGCCGCCGGGAGCGCTACCGCAACCTGCTGGTGCCCCTGATCGGCCGCCACCAGGCCCTGAACGCGGCGGCGGCCGTCGCCGCGGCGGAGCTGCTGGGGGAGGCGGGGTTTGCCATCCCCGAGCGGGCGGTGCGCGCCGGCCTGGCCGGCCTGCGCTGGCCGGCGCGCATCGAGATCGTCCGCCGTCACCCGCTGGTGGTGGTGGACGTGGCGCACAATCCGGTCTCCTTCCGCGCGCTGCGCGCCGCCCTGGACGAGACCTTCCGCGGGCACCGCCTGGTGCTGGTGATCGGCCTGCTGGGCAACAAGGACCTGACAGGGATCGCCCGCATCATCGGCCCGCGGGCGCGCTGCGTGGTGGCCACGCGGGCGGAGGACCCGCGGACGCTGCCCGCGGCCCGGGTGGCGGAGGCCTTCCGGCCGTGGGTGCGGGAGGTGCACGTGGTGGACGATCCGGTGGACGCCGCGCGGTTCGCCATGCGCCAGGCGGCGGTCGACGACCTGGTCTGCGTCGCCGGGTCGTTCCACGTGGCCGGCCCGGTGCGGGCGCACCTGAAGCGGACGCCGGCACCCCCCGACCTGGCCTGGACGCGGCGGGCGGGACGGACCGCGGCCGGCGCCGCCCCGGGGGTGGCCTAGGATGATCGTCGCCGAGCGCAAGCCCCTGGAGGCCGTCCTGAAGATGATGGCCCCCTACCGCAAGGTCCTGGTGGTGGGCTGCGGCACCTGCGTCTCCGTCTGCCTGGCCGGCGGCGCGCGCGAGGTGGCCGTCCTCGGTGCCCAGGTGCGCATGGCCCGCCGGCGGGCGGAAGACCCGGTCGACGTGGCCGAGGCCACCGTGCACCGGCAGTGCGACCGGGAGTTCCTTCTGCCACTGGCCCCCCAGGTGGAGGCGGCGGATGCGGTCTTCTCCATGGGTTGCGGGGCGGGCGTCCAGCTGCTGGCGGAGACCTTTCCCCAGCGCCGCGTCTTCCCGCTGCTGGACACCAAGTTCATGGGCGTGACCCTGCAGCCGGGGTGGTGGGCCGAGCGCTGCCGCGGCTGCGGGGAATGCGTCCTGGACCGCACGGGAGGTATCTGCCCCATTACCCGCTGCTCCAAGGGCCTGCTCAACGGCCCCTGCGGCGGGTACCGCGACGGCAAGTGTGAGGTGGACCCGACAGTGGACTGCGGCTGGCTGTTGATCTTCCAGCGGCTGAAGGAGCTGGACGCGCTGGAGTCCCTGCGGGAGATCCTGGGACCCAAGGACTGGTCCCTGGCCGCCGTGGGGCCGCCGCGGCGCGTGATCCGCGAGGACGTGCGAATCAACGCTGAGGAGGGACCTGTATGAGCGCAGTAGCCCCGATCCCCCCCGTGATGAAAAGCGACCTGGAGATCGCCCAGGAGGCCATCCTCCTGCCGGTGGTGGAGGTGGCGCGACGGCTGGGGTTGTCCGAGGACGACCTGGACCTCTACGGCAGGTACAAGGCCAAGATCCACCTGGACGTCCTGGACCGCCTGGCCGACCGGCCCGACGGCAAGTACGTCACCGTCACGGCCATCACCCCCACGCCCCTGGGCGAGGGGAAGACCACCACGGCCATCGGCCTGGGCATGGCCCTCAACCGCCTGGGGCGCAAGACCATCAACACCCTGCGCCAGCCCTCCATGGGGCCGACCTTCGGCATCAAGGGGGGCGCCGCTGGCGGCGGCTACTCCCAGGCCGTCCCCATGGAGGACTTCAACCTCCACTTCACCGGCGACATCCACGCGGTGGCCGCGGCGCACAACCTCCTGGCGGCCATGCTGGACGCGCACATCATGCACGGGAACGAGCTGCGCATCGACCCCTACTCCATCACCTGGCCGCGGGTGGTGGACATCAGCGACCGGGCGCTGCGCAACATCATCATCGGCCTGGGGACCAAGGAGGACGGACGGCCGCGGCAGGCGGGCTTTGACATCGCCGTCGCCAGCGAGGTGATGGCCATCCTGGCGCTGGCCAGAGACCTGCGCGACCTGCGGCAGCGGCTGGGGCGCATCGTCGTCGCCTTCACCGAGGACGGGCAGCCGGTGACCGCCGAGGACCTGAAGGCGGCAGGCGCCATGGCCGTCCTCCTCAAGGACGCCCTGATGCCCAACCTCATCCAGACCCTGGAGAACACCCCGGTGATCGTGCACGCCGGGCCCTTTGCCAACATCGCCCACGGCAACAACTCCATCGTCGCCGACGCCATCGCCCTGAAGCTGGCCGACTTCGTGGTCACGGAGAGCGGCTTCGGTGCCGACTGCGGCGCGGAGAAGATGATCAACATCAAGTGCCGCTACAGCGGCCT
This sequence comes from Armatimonadota bacterium, assembly GCA_037446405.1. Lineage (GTDB taxonomy): Bacteria > Sysuimicrobiota > Sysuimicrobiia > Sysuimicrobiales > Humicultoraceae > Humicultor. Next base: position 9,493 of record JBBIIQ010000019.1, read on the forward strand.
CAAGCTCAACGCCGCCGTGATCGTGGCCACGATCCGCGCCCTGAAGATGCACGGGGGGGTGGGCCGCGTCATCCCCGGCCGGCCTCTGCCGCCGGAACTGGTCAGCGAGAACGTGGAGGCGGTGCGCCGCGGCTGCGAGAACCTGGCCAAGCACGTGGAGAACATGCGGCTGCACGGGCTGCCGGTGGTGGTGGCCATCAACCTCTTCCCCAGCGACACCGACCGGGAGGTGGAGACGGTGCGCGAGGCCGCGCTGGCCGCGGGCGCCATGGACGCGGTGACCACCGACAACCACGCCCGGGGCAGCCTGGGCGCCCTCGAGCTGGCCCGCGCCGTGATCAAGGCGGCGGAGTCGGGGGCGGAGATGCGCTTCCTCTACCCCCTGGAGGCGCCCATCAAGGAGAAGATCGAGACCATCGCCACACAGGTCTACGGCGCGGACGGGGTGGACTACGAGCCGCTGGCGGAGCAGAAGATCAGGCTCTACACGAAGCTGGGCTACGACAAGCTCCCCATCAACATGGCCAAGACGCACCTCTCCCTCTCCCACGACCCGAACCTGAAGGGGAGGCCACGGAACTTCCGCCTGCCCATCCGGGACATCCGGGCGTCGGTGGGCGCGGGGTTCCTCTACCCGCTCTGCGGGGAGATGCGCACCATGCCGGGGCTGCCCAAGGTCCCGGCGGCCACCAGGGTGGACCTGGACCTGGAGACGCGGAAGGTGGTGGGACTGTTCTAGTGCACCCCACGAATTCGCTGGCGCGAATTCGTGGGGACCCCGCACAGACCGGGGGCGATACACGATGACCCTGCGCGAGGCACTGGGGAGCGGCCGGTTCGCGGTCACGGCGGAAGCCCAGCCGCCCAAGGGCACCGCTGTGGAGGAGGCGCTGCGGCAGGCGGAGGAGTTGCGGGGGCGGGTGACGGCCTTCAACGTCACCGACCAGCAGAGTTCGGTGATGCGCCTGGGCTCACTCGCCCTCTGCCACCTTCTGGCCGAGCGCGGCCTGGAGCCCATCTACCAGGTGACCTGCCGCGACCGCAACCGCATCGCCCTGCAGTCGGACCTGCTCAGCGCCGCGGCGCTGGGTATCGAGAACGTGCTGTGCCTCACCGGCGACCACGTCAGCCTGGGCGACCACCCCCAGGCCAAGCCCGTCTTCGACCTGGACGCGGTCACGCTGCTGGTGGCGGCGCGGGCGCTGATGGAGGGACACGACCTGGCCGGGCACGAGCTGGCCGGGACGCCGCGCTTCTTCCTGGGCGCGGTGGTCAGCCCCTGCGCCGAGCCGGTCGAACCCCAGCTCTTCAAGATGGAGAAGAAGGTGCGGGCGGGGGCGCAGTTCTTCCAGACGCAGGCCGTCTTCGCGCTGGATCGCTTCGCCGCCTTCATGGAGGCGGCGCGGGGGTTCGGGGTGCCGGTGATCGCCGGGATCATCCTGCTCAAGTCCGCCAGGATGGCCCGCTTCATGAACCAGAACATCCCCGGTATCCGCGTCCCCGAGGAGCTGATCCAGGAGCTGGAAGCAAGCAAGGACCGGGAGGGGACCAGCGTGGCCATCGCCGCCCGGCTGATCCGCGAGCTGCGGCCCTACTGCGCCGGGGTGCACATCATGGCCATGGGGTGGGAGCACCTCATCCCCCGGGTGCTGGAGGCGAGTGGGTTGCCCGTCCCGGCGGAGGCGGCGTGACGTGAGCCTGCAGGCGCAGGAGCGGCAAGAGGCTGCGCCCGGGGCGGACCGCGCCCTGCCGGTGGGCGCGGCCATGGTCGTCGGCGGGGGGATCGCCGGCATCCAGGCGGCCCTTGACCTAGCCGACGCGGGGATCAAGGTCTACCTGGTGGAGCGCGCCCCGGCCATCGGCGGGCGTATGGCCACCCTGGACAAGACCTTCCCCACCAACGACTGCGCCATGTGCATCATCTCCCCCAAGCTGGGGGCGGTGGGGCGGCATCCCAACATCGAGATCCTGACGCTGGCGGAGCTGGAACGACTGGAGGGGGTCCCGGGGGACTTCCGCGCCACCGTGCGGCGCCGGCCCCGGTTCGTCGATCCCGCCCTGTGCACCGCCTGCGGCGACTGCGCTGCTGTCTGCCCGGTGCGGGTGCCCAGCGAGTTTGACAGCGGCCTGGCCCTGCGGCCGGCGGCCTTCCGGGCCTATGTGCAGGCCGTCCCCGCCGCCTACGCCATCGACAAGCGAGGCCGCTCCCCCTGCCGCGATGCCTGCCCCATCCACCAGCGGGCGCAGGGGTATGTGGCCCTGGTGGCCCAGGGACGCTACGCCGACGCGTTCCGCGTCATCCGCAGGGACAACCCCTTCCCCGGGATCTGCGGGCGCGTCTGCAACCACCGCTGCGAGGACGCCTGCTCGCGAGGGCAGCTGGACGGGGCCGTGAACATCGCCGCCCTCAAGCGCTTCGTCGCGGACTGGGCCTACGCGCGGCCGCGCCAGCCGGTGGCGCGCCTGGCCCCCACGCGGGGCGAGCGGGTGGCCGTGGTGGGATCGGGGCCCGCCGGCCTGACCGCGGCCAGGGACCTGGCGGAGCTGGGCTATCCGGTCACCGTCTTCGAGGCGCTTCCGGTGCCCGGAGGGATGATGCGCGTGGGCATCCCGGAGCACCGCCTGCCGTCGGCCATCGTGGACCGGGAGGTCGCCGACATCCTGGACCTGGGGGTGGAGCTGCGCTGCAACACCCGCGTGGGGCACGTGCGCGACCTCGTTGCCGCCGGGTACGCCGCTGTCTTCCTGGCCACGGGGGCGCACCGCGCGCGCAGGCTGCCCATCCCCGGCGCCGACCTGCCGGGCGTGCTGGTCAGCACCGACGTCCTGCAGAACCAGCGCCTGGGCAAGCCGGTGCCCCTGGGCCAGCGGGTGCTGGTGCTGGGCGGCGGCAACGTCGGCTTCGACGTGGCCCGCACCTGCCTGCGGTTGGGTGCCCGGGAGGTGCACGTCGCCTGCCCGGAGGCGCGGGAGGCGATGCCGGCGCACCCGTGGGAGATCACGGCGGCCGAGGAGGAAGGCGTGCAGGTCCATCCTTCGACGGCCTTCGTCCAGGTCGTCGAGCGCGACGGCCGCGCGACCGGCCTCCTCTGCCGCCGGGTCCGCTCCATGCGCTTCGACGAGGTGCGTCGCCTCCACCTGGAGGTGGTCGAGGGCAGCGAGCACGTCCTGGAGGCGGACACCATCGTCTTCGCCATCGGCCTGGCCCCGCAGCTGGACCTGGTGCAGGGGCTGGAGGGGATCTCCACCACGCCCTGGGGGTCGCTGCAGGTGGACCCACTCACCCAGGCCACCGGCTACCCGGGCCTCTTCGCCGGCGGGGACGTGACCACGGGGACGGCCTTCATCGTCGACGCCATCGCCGCCGGCCACCGGGCGGCGCGGGCCATCGACGCCTACCTGCGGGGTATCGCGCTCCAGCCCGAACCGGCCGTCCCGGTGGCGAAGCTGACCCCTGAGGAGATCGCCGCACGCCTGGCCCGCGGGCAGATCCGGCGGCAGCCGCGCCTGGCCGTGCACCTCCTGCCGCCGGAGGTGCGGCGGGCCTCCTTCGTCGAGGTGGACCGGGGCTTCACGGAAGAGGAGGCGCAGGGGGAGGCCTCGCGCTGTCTCGCCTGCGGCGTCTGCGCCGAGTGCCTGGAGTGCGTCCTGGCCTGCAAGCGGGAGGCGATCAACCACGCCGAGCGGGAGCGGGTGGAGACCTACCGGGTCGGCGCGGTCGTCCTCGCCGCCGGGGTGGAGCCCTTCGACGCCGTCCAGGCGGAGGCCTACGGTGTGGGCCGCTTCCCCAACGTCCTGGTCGGGCCGCAGTTCGAACGGCTGCTTTCCGCCTCCGGCCCCACCCAGGGCCACATCCGGCGCCCCTCCGACGGTGCAGCGCCCCGGCGCATCGCCTTCCTCCAGTGCGTCGGCTCCCGCGACCAGCGCACCCGCTACTGCTCCGCGGTGTGCTGCATGTACGCTACCAAGGAGGCGATGCTGGCCCGCGAGCACCTGCCGCAGGCCGAGGTGACCGTCTACTATGCCGACATGCGCGCCTTCGGTAAGGGCTTCGACGCCTACGTGGAGCGGGCGAAGCAGCAGGGCGTCCGCTACGTGCGCACGCGGGTCGCCGCGCTGCGGGAAGACCCGCGGACGAGGAACCTGCGCTTCCGCGTGGAGGAGGACGGGAGGGTGCGGGAGGAGGAGGCCGACCTGGTGGTCCTCTCCGTGGGCCTGACCGCCCCCCGCGGGGCCGCGGAGCTGGCCCGCACCGCAGGGGTCGACCTGGATGCCTACGGCTTCGTCGCCACCCCCTCCTTCGCCCCCGTGCGCACCTCGCGCCCGGGGGTCTTCGTCGCCGGCGGGTTTCGCGGCCCCAAGGACATCCCCGACTCCGTGGTCGAGGGCAGCGCCGCCGCCGCCGCGGTCCTGGCGCTGCTGGCGCCGGCGCGCGGCACGCAGATCACCCCGAAGGTCTACCCGCCGGAGATGGCGCTGGACCCGGAGCCGCGCATCGGCGTCTTCATCTGCCATTGCGGCTCCAACATCGCCGGGGTGGTGGACGTGCAGGGCCTGGCCGCCTACGCCCGGACGCTGCCGGGCGTGGCCGTGGCGGACACATCGCTGTACACCTGCTCCGCCGACGCCCTGGAGCGGATCAAACAGGCCATCGCCGCACACCACCTCAACCGCGTGGTGGTGGCCAGCTGCACCCCCCGAACCCACGAGCCCATCTTCCGCGAGGCGCTGCGCGAGGCCGGGCTGAACCCCTACCTCTTCGAGATGGCCAACATCCGTGACCAGTGCAGCTGGGTGCACGGGGCCGACCCGGCCGCAGCCACGGAGAAGGCACGGGCCCTGCTGGCCGCGGCGGTGGCCCGGGCGGCGCGACTCGCCCCGCTGCACAAGGTCCCCGTGCCCGTGCGGCACGAGGCCCTGGTCATCGGCGGGGGGATCGCCGGGCTCACCGCCGCGCTCAACCTGGCCGACCAGGGATTCCCGGTGACGCTGGTGGAGCGGGAGCCCGCGCTGGGCGGGCGGCTGCGCGCGCCCCTGGTGACCTGGGACGGCTCCGACCCGGGGGCGTTGCTGCGGGCCCTCGTCGACCGGGTGACGGCCCATCCCCTGATCACGGTGCTCACCGGGTACCGGGTCGTCGCCTCGCGGGGTACGGTGGGCAACTTCGAGACCACGGTGGCCGGCCCCGCGGGCGAGCGGATCGTCTGGCACGGCGCGACCATCGTGGCCACGGGCCTGCGGGAGTGGCGCCCGGTCCCCTACGGCGTGGACGAGGACCCACGCGTGCTTACCCTGGCGGAGTTCGAGCGCGAACTGGCCGGGGCGGCGCCGCCGCGCGGCGGCGCCGCGGCATCAGTCGTCATGCTGCTGTGCGCAGGGCCGTGGGACCGCATGCCCTTCTACTGCAGCCGCACCTGCTGCGCGCAGTCGCTGGCCGCGGCGCTGGCCTACCGGCGCGCCCACCCGCAGGCTCCGGTAGCCATCCTGGCGCGCGAGATTCGCACCTACGGGTTCGCGGAGGAGGTCTACCTGGAGGCCCGCCGCGCCGGCGTCCAGGTCTTCCGCTATGCCCCGGACGACCCACCGCGGATCTCCCGCAGCCCGGAGGGTATCACGGTGACGGTGCGCGACCAGACCCTGGGGGAGGAGGTCGCCCTGAGAGCGGACCGGCTGGTCATCTCGCCGGCGCAGACGCCCGCCGAGGGCGCGGGCGAGCTCTCCACGATCTTCAAGATCCCTGCGACCGCTGAAGGCTTCTTCCTCGAGGCCCATGTGAAGCTGCGCCCGGCGGACTTCGCCAGCGAAGGGCTCTTCCTCTGCGGCGGCGCGCACTACCCCAAGCCTGCCGCGGAGGCCGTCGCCGGCGCTCTAGCCGCCGCTGCCCGCGCGGGGACGCTGCTGTGGCGGGATAGCCTGGAGGTGGGCGGCGTGGTGGCCACGGTCGACCGGGACCGCTGCACCTCCTGCCTGACCTGCCTGCGCCTGTGCGCCTACGACGCCATCGCCTTCGACGGCGACGGCATCGCTGTGGTCGACCCGGCGCGCTGCCAGGGCTGCGGCCTCTGCGTGGCCGCCTGCCCCGGCAGTGCCCTCAGCCTGGGGCACTACACGCGGGAGCAGATGCTGGCCAAGATCGACGCCCTCCTGGGGGCGCGGGAGGCCGTCCATGTCCGTTGAGCCTGAGCCGACAGCCCGGATGGCCGAGGCGCCCCGCGCGATGGAGGCATCCGCGCCGCCGCTGCAGATCGTCGCCTTCTGCTGCTTCTACTGCGCCTACGCCGCCGCCGACCTGGCCGGCGTGATGCGCCTCGCCTACCCGCCCAATGTGAGGGTCGTGCTCCTGCCGTGCACCGGGGGGATCGATCCCCTCTACATCCTGCGGGCCTTCGAGGACGGCGCCGACGGCGTCTTCGTCGCCGGGTGCCTGGAGGGACAGTGCCACTACCAGGTGGGCAACCTGCACGCGAAGAGCCGGGTGCGCCGCCTGAAGGCCCTGCTGGACGAGGCCGGCATTGGTGGGGAGCGCCTGGAGATGTTCACCCTCTCGTCCGCGCAGGGGCCGCGCTTCGCCGAGGTGGCCGGGGAGATGACCGCCCGGATTGCCGCCCTGGGACCCTCGCCGCTGAAACGGGCACGGGCGGAGGTGGCGCCGTGACCTCCCTTGGGGTCGCTGCGATTGCTGCCGGGGCCGCCGCGCCTGCGTCTGGGGCTGGCGTGCGCTCTCTGGCCGAGGAGGTCCGCCGGGAAAGTGGCCAGGACCTCTCCCTGTGCTTCCAGTGCAAGGTCTGCACCAGCGGCTGCCCGCTGGCCGGAGTCATGGATCTGGCGCCGCACGCCGTGGTCCGTGCGCTGCAGCTGGGGCGCGAGCGGCGGCTGCTTGAGGCCAACAGCTTCTGGATCTGCGCCTGCTGCCAGGCGTGCACGGCGCGCTGCCCCCAGGGGATCGACCTCGCCCGCGTCATGGATGCGCTGCGCATGGCGGCCAGGCGGCGGCGCGTGCGCGCCGCGGTGCCGGAGGCGCCGATCTTCACCCAGGCGGCGGTGCGCTCCATCCGCCTCTTCGGCCGGCTCTACGAGGCCGGCGTGGGGCTGGAGATCAACCTGCGCACCCGCCGCCCCCTGCGCCAGCGCCAGATGGCCCTGCGCATGCTGCGCGCGGGAAAGCTCCGCCTCCTCCCCGAGCGGGCGG
>JBBIIQ010000020.1:0-16366 GCA_037446405.1 Armatimonadota bacterium
GGCGGTGGCGCGGAACCCGGTGGGTGCGGCCTACCTGGCCGCGCACGGGGCGCCCGGAGCGCTGGCCATGGCGCGGCGCGTCGGGGAGGCGATGCTTGCGGCCCTGCCGGCCGGAGGCGAGGCGGTCTGGTCGGCGGCGGCCGCTGCCCTGGGCGGGCGGGTGGTCGACGTGGGTACCGTGCTGCAGGTGGGCCTGGAGACCAGCGGGGGGTTCGACCGGGGGACGGTCACCGTCCGCGGCGCCCGCACCTGGGAGATCACGGTTTGGAACGAGTACATGACGCTGGAAGGCGACGGCGACCGGGAGGCCACCTTCCCCGATCTGATCGCCACGCTCGACGAGCGAGGGATGCCCCGCACCTCCGCAGACCTGCGCGAGGGGATGACCGTGGCCATCCTGGCGGCGCCGCAGGAGCGGCTGCTGCTGGGCGCGGGGGCGCGGGATCCGGACCTGCTGGATGCGGCGGGGGCGGCGGTGGGGAAGGACCTGCGCCGGGACACTGCGGGGTGAGGGAGAAGGATGTGGAAGCAGACCATTGAGGCGTACGAGCTGCTGGACGCGGCCACCGTCACCGGGGAGACCGTGGCTGCAGCGCTGCGGTTGCGCGGGCTGGACGTCCGGGTGCAGCACGTGGAGGGGGAGCGGGGCGCCACGGACGTCCTCCGCGTCTTTGTCCCGGGGGCGCAGGGGCGCTCCGCTGGAGGCACTGCCCCTACGCTGGGGGTCGTCGGCCAGCTCGGCGGCATCGGGGCCCGCCCGGCGCGTCTCGGTCTGGTGTCCGATGCCGACGGGGCCATCACCGCCGTGGCCGTGGCCATGAAGCTGGGTGACATGCGGCAGGCTGGAGACGTCCTGCCGGGGGACGTGATCGTGACCACCCACATCTGCCCGGCGGCGCCCACCCGCCCGCACCACCCGGTGCCCTTCATGGACAGCCCCGTGGGCATCGACACGCTGGTCCGCCTGTTCGTCGACCCGGCCATGGAGGCGATGCTCTCCATCGACACCACGCGGGGGAATCGGATCCTCAACGTGCGGGGTATCGCCATCTCCCCCACCGTCAAGGAGGGCTACATCCTCCGGGTCAGCGAGGACCTGCTGGACATCCTGCAGGCGGTCAGCGGGCGCCTGCCCGTCGTCCTGCCGGTGACCACTCAGGACCTCACCCCGTACGGCAACGGCGTCTTCCACCTGAACAGCATCCTGCAGCCGGCCACGGTCACCTCGGCCCCGGTGGTCGGGGTGGCCCTGACCGCCGAGGTGCCCGTCCCCGGCCCGGCCACGGGAGCGAGCCAGGCGGCAGACATCGAGCAGGCGGCGCGGTTCTGCGTGGAGGTGGCCAAGGCCTTCGGCGCGGGACGCTGTCACTTCTACGACCCCGACGAGTTCGGTCGGCTGGTGGCGCTGTACGGGTCGATGCGGCACCTGCAGGCTCCCCAACCGTGGCCGGTTGCGGGCGGGCAGCCATGAGTCGGCTGGGCGTCCTCACCATCGGCCAGTCTCCCCGCGCGGACGTTGTCCCGCTACTGGTGGAAGTCCTGGGAGGGGAGATCGTCGAGGCCGGAGCGCTGGACGGGCTGGCCGAGGCCGAGATCGCCGCGCTGGCACCCGCTCCCGGGGAGTACGTGCTGGCCACGCGGCTGCGCGACGGACACCAGGTCACCGTCAGCCGGGAGCGCATCCTGTCCTACGTCCAGCGGGCGCTGGACCGGTTGGCGCCGCAGGTGGACCTGGTCCTCTTCCTGTGCACCGGGGAGTTCCCGCCGCTGCGCTCCGACCGGCTGCTCATCGAGCCGAGCCGGCTGCTGTACCACGTGGTTGCGGGTGTCGCCGCCGGCCGCCGGCTGGGCGTGCTCGTACCCCTGCCTGAGCAGGTCGAGGAGGCACGACGGCGCTGGCAGGCTGCCGGCCGCGTCGCCGCCGCCGCCGCGGCATCGCCTTACGGGGGCGGGGACTTCTCCCGCGCGGCGGGGGTGCTGCGGGAGGCGGGAGCGGAGCTCATCGTCATGGACTGCATGGGGTACACCCCGGGGCACAAGCGCGAGGTGGTCGCTGCGGCCGCCCGGCCCGCGATCCTGGCCGGGACGGCGGTGGCCGCAGTACTCCGGGAACTCCTGTCCTGAACGCCCGCCGGCGGATCCCTCCGGACACTCTCACCAGCTCTCCCGCCCCCACGGGCTGCCAGGGCAACATTCCTTCTCCCACGTCCCCCGCATGCCCCGGAGGAAGATGCGTGCCGTCACCGGCCCGATGCCTTTGAACTCCTGGAGACGACGACCCAGATCCCGTGGGCCTTTGGCTCGTCCGAGGAGGTTGGCCAGACTGCCGTAGCGCTCCTTGAGAGTTCTGCAGACCTCCAACAGCTTTGTCGCGGTGGAGAAGTCATATCGGACGTAGTGTGCTCGGTCGAGCACCTCCACCAGTCTGTCCCAGCCCGCACCGAGAATGGCCTCGGGGGTGACAAGGCCCTCTCTCACAAATTCCTCGTAGGCGCGTCGTGCCACGGTCTGCTGGATGGGTTTTCCGAAGAGCAGGCATGCCAGGAACCACTTGAACCGCTCGCCTTCATCCCTGGAGGTCAGGTTGATTCCCAGGTCCCTGGGCCAGAGGTTTCTCCGTCGTCTCTTCAAACTAGTAGCGCAGAGGGGCTCGTGCGCGGCCTCTGCGTGCGCGCCTGAGGGCGACGCGGACGGAACCGCCCGCCTCCTGCAGCAGGCGGCGGGCGCGCGCGGCGTCCACCCCCGCCAGCCCCATCAGCAGAGCCACCTTGGTCTCGCCGCCGGCGCGGGCCAGCAGCGCCTCCGCCTCAGCAGGGGGGCGCCCGGTCACCTCCGCCACGATGGCCGTGGCGCGGCGGCGGAGCTTCTCGTTGAGCGGCCGCACGTCCACCATCAGGTCGCGGTAGACGTGTCCCAGGCGGACCATCGCTGCCGTGCTCAGCATGTTCAGGATCAGCTTCTGTGCGGTGCCGGCCTTCATCCGGGTCGAGCCGCGCAGCACCTCTTCCCCCACCTGTGGGGCGATGAGGATGTGGCAGGCCCGCGCCAGCGGGCTGCGCGCCGTTGTCGTCACCCCGATGGTGCGGGCGCCCCTCCGCCTGGCCTCCTCCACGGCCGCCACCGTGAAGGGCGTGCGGCCGCTGGCGGTCACGCCCACGACAACGTCAGCCGGCCCCACTTCCAGGCGACGCATCTGCTCCCGCCCCAGCTCCGCGTCGTCTTCCAGGGGAGAGGTGGCCTCGACGGTCGAAGCGATGCCACCGGCGACCACCGCCTGCACCCTGTCGGGGCTCACCCCGAAGGTGGGGGGAACTTCCAACGCGTCCAGCAGGGCCAGCCGGCCGCTGGTGCCTGCGCCCACGTAGATCAGGCGCCCGCCGCGGCGCAGGCCCCTCTCCACGGCCCGGACCGCGGCGGCGAGGCGGCGGACGACCCGGCCCACCGCGGGAGCCACCCGGCGGTCCTCCTGGTTGATGGCGCGCAGCAGCGCCGGGATGCTCAGGGCGTCCAGCTCGCGCCTCACAGGAGCAACGGACCCGGGTAGATGGCCCCCAGGACCACCGGGCGGCGGGCGCCCGTGGCGCCGGGGACGTTGGTGGCCAGCCCCATCACCGCATCGTGGGCGAGGACGGCGAAGGCGATCGCCTCCTTGGCGTCGCTGTCCACGCCCAGCTCGGAGGCCATCCGCAGCGGCAGCGGCGCCAGCGCCCGCGCCAGCCGGCTCATCAGCGTCGCGTTGTGCACACCGCCTCCGGAGACGACCACCTCGTCGGGCGCATGCCTGGGGAAGATGAACCGGCGGTACTGCTGGGCGATGGACTCGGCGGTCAGCGCCGTGACCGTGGCCACCAGGTCCTCGGGCGACAGTCCCCGCGCCCGCCCCCGGGCCAGCACCCGCTCAGCATACGGCCGGCCATACCGCTCCCGGCCCGTGGCCTTGGGCGGGGGCGCGGCCAGGTAGTCATCATCCTCCAGCAGCTCGGCCAGCAGCACCTCGTCCACCCTCCCGCGCGCGGCGAGGACGCCGTCGCGGTCGAACGGCTCTCCGGTGAGAAGCTGCGTCAGCGCGTCGATGACCATGTTGCCGGGGCCGGTGTCGAAGGCGTAGACGGCGTCGATCCCCCCGCCGGCCGGCAGGACCGTGGCGTTGGCGATCCCGCCGATGTTCTGCACGATGCGGGTGCGCGCCGGATCGCGGAAGAGCACGTAGTCGGCGTAGGGCACCAGCGGCGCCCCGGTGCCGCCGGCGGCCAGGTCGCCCTCCCGGAAGCGGCCCACCGTGAGCAGGCCGGTGCGTTCGGCGATCACCGCCGGCTCCCCGATCTGCAGCGTCGAGCCCGGGCGCCGCCCGTCGGGAGGAAGGTAGTAGATCGTCTGCCCGTGGGATCCGATGAGGTCAGCTCTCCCCAGGCGGTCCAGGACGGCCAGCGCGGCGTCGGCAAAACACTCCCCCACGGTGACGTTGAGCTCGCACACCTCGCGCACGGTCCCGCCTTCGGTCAGGGCACGCAACCGCTCCCCCAGCCCCGCGGGGTAGGGCTGCGCCAGCGTAACGCGCACCTGGACCCGGGCCAGCTCACCTGCCCCCGCGATCTCCACGCCCGCCGCGTCGACGGCGTCGGCCGAGGTCCCGGAGATCAGGCCGATGACGGTGCGGACGGGTTTGCCCGCCAGCGCCTCCAGCGCCCGCGCCAGCCGGCTCATCCCAGTGCCTCCAGCACGGCATCGTGCACCGCCCGCCGCAGCGCGTCGATGGCGGTGGCATCTGCCGGCGCTCGAGGGTGGACGCGGTTGGTCAGCAGCACCACCACCAGCGCTCGCTCCGGGTCCGCCAGCAGCGACGTCCCGGTGAATCCGGTGTGCCCGAACGCCTGCGGCGACGCCCGCTCGCCCATCCAGTCGGCGCCGAGGCGGCAGCGCCAGCCCAGCCCCATCCCGGTCCCCAGGCGCGATCCGATCTGGTCCCGCACCGCCTCCGCGACGATGGTTTTCTCCAGCAGCCGCCCGCCCGACGCCCACCCGCCGTCCAGCATCGCCTGCCCGAGCGTCGCAACCTCCTCCGCCGTGCCGAAGAGGCCGGCGTGCCCGGCGACCCCACCGAAGGTGTAGTGGCAGTTCCCGTCGTGCACCTGGCCCACGATCACCTGGTTCCTCCAGGCGAAGCCCTCTCCCTCAGCGCCGGCGGCCTGCCGCTCGTACTCGTTGCCCGCCTCCGTGGCCACACAGCGCGCCCGCCAGCGAAGCGGGGGGCGGAACCGCGTCCACCGCCAGCCCAGAACCGGGGCGATGCGGCGGGCGAGGTAGCGGCCGAGCGGCATCCCGCCGACGCGGGCGACGACCTCTCCCAGGATGATGTACCCCAGGTCGCTATACTCAAACCGCGCCCCTGGCGGCGCGCCCAGCGGGTGACGGCAAATGTACGCCACGGCGTCCACCGCCGACGGGGCGCGCAGGTAGACTTGGATCCACCCGGGCAGGCCTGACGTATGGGTGAGCAGGTGGCGCAGGGTCACTGCCTCCTTCCCCGCGGCACCGAAGGCTGGCAGGTAGTCGTGCACCGGACGGTCGATGTCCAGGGCCCCGGCCGCCCAGAGCTGCAGCACCGCCGTGGCGGTAACCGGCTTGGTCAGCGAGGCCAGGTCGAAGATCGCCCACGGCGTCATGGCCCGCCGCCGGGGTAGCGTCTGCGCCCACCCGTAGGCGTGGTGGTGCACCACCCGCCCGCCCTGCCTGACGTGCAGCACCGCGCCGGGGAAGACGCCCCCGGCCACGGCCCGCTCGAGCAGCGTCTCGGCGGCGTGCAGCCGCGCGCTGCGCACACTCCTCTCCGCGGGAAGGTCACGCAGACGAGGCATTAGCGAGGCATCAGGAGGAGGTCCATGTCGGGCGCAGCCGCGGGTCGAGCAGCTCCTGCAGGGCGTCGCCCACCAGGTTGAACCCCAGGACCGCCAGGATGATGGCCGCCCCCGGGAAGACCGTGGGCCAGGGGCTGAGCTCCAGGTAGTTCCGCCCCTCGTTGACCATCAGGCCCAGCGAGGGATACGGGGGCTGCGTCCCCAATCCCAGGAAGCTGAGCGCTGCTTCGAAGAGGAGGGCTGTGGCCAGGCTGATGGTGGCCTGGACGAAGATGGGCGTGGAGACATTGGGCGCGATGTGCCGCAGGACGATGCGCAGGGGACGCTGCCCCAGCGCCCGGGCCGCCTCCACGTAGGCCTGCTCCTTGACGACCAGGGTGGGGCCGCGGGCGATGCGCGCGAAGATGGGCACGTAGACCAGGCCGATGGCCAGCAGCGTGGTCAGGGTGCCCGGGCCCAGGATGACCACGATGGTGATGGCCAGCAGCAGCACGGGGAAGGCGAAGAGGATATCCATGGCCCGCATGATCCCGGCGTCCCATGCGCCTCCGGCGTAGCCGGCGGCGATGCCCAGCGAGCCGCCCACCAGCACGGCGAAGGCCACCGACAGCCCGGCCACCACCAGGGAGGTGCGGTAGCCGTAGAGGATGCGGCTGAGCAGGTCACGCCCGTAGAAGTCGGTCCCCAGCCAGTAGGTGCGGCCGGGGGGACGGAAGCGGTCGAGGGCGTGCATCTCCGTGGCGGGGTAGGGGGCGAGCACAGGGGCCAGCAGCGCCAGGGTGACAACGATCAAGAGGACGCCCAGGCCCACCAGGCTCTTCGGCGAGCGCAGGGCCAGGGCGGGGAGGGTCCGCGGCCGACGGGGGCGGGCGGGGGCCACCGCCAGGACGTCAGCCATAGCGGAGACGGACCGAGGCCGGGGCCAGGGCGTCAGCCATAGCGGATGCGTGGGTCGAGGTAGACGTAGAACAGATCCACCGCCAGGTTGACCAGGACGAAGGCCACGGTCACCAGCAGCACCACCGCCTGCAGCACGGGGTAATCGCGCTGCACGATGGCCAGCAGCCCCATCCGCCCCACGCCGGGGATGGCAAACACCTGCTCCACCACGATGGAGCCGCCCAGGAGGTAGCCGGCGATGATGCCCACCAGCGTGACCACCGGGATCAGGGCGTTCTTCAGCATGTGGCGGCGGACGACCAGCCCCTCCCGCAGGCCCTTGGCCCGCGCCACCTTGATGTACTCCTCGTGGCGCACCGCCACCAGGGAGGCGCGCACCATGCGGGTGATGGCGGCGGCGTTGGAGGTGGCCAGGGTCAGTGCCGGGAGGAAGAAGCTCCAGAGGCTGGCCAAGGGGGCCTGGGTGAACGAGGGGAAGGTGAGGACGGGAAACCAGCGCAGGTGCACGCTGAACAGCAGGATGAGCATGGCCCCCACCCAGAATGCCGGGAGCGAGAGGCCAAGCAACGTGAGCAGCTGCATCGCCGCGTCGGCCAGGCGGGACCTGGTCGTGCCGGCCAGCGTCCCCAGGGGGAGGGCGAGGGCCAGGGCCAGGACCAGGGCGTAGGTGGCCAGCTCCAGCGTGTAGGGCAAGGCCTCCCGCACCAGGCCGATCACAGGGCGGCCTGTGCGCGCCGAGGTGCCCAGGTCGCCCCGCAGTACTCTGCTCAGCCACCGCCCGTACTGCACGTAGACGGGCCGGTCCAGGCCCAGGTCGCGGCGCAGCCGCTCCAGCTGCTCCGGGTCCGTGTTCTCGAACCCCAGGAGCACCTGGGCCGGATCGCCCGGGATCAGGTGCACCAGGGAGAAGACCAGCGCCGAGACGACGAAGAGGACCGGCCCCAACAGGAGCAGGCGCTGCAGGAGGTAGCGCTGCACCGTCAGCGGCTCATCCACGTCTCCGCCAGCGGGGCCATGGACCTGGTGGAGGAGAGGACGAACCCCTGCACCGGCGCCCGCGTCACGGCGAAGAGGTCGGCGTACGCCAGGAAGAGGAAGGGCACCCGCTCGGCGATGGCCCGCTGCGCCTGCGCGTAGAGCTCGCGCCGCCTGGCGGGGTCCACCGTGTTGCGCGCCTGGTCCAGCAGCCGGTCGACCCCGGCGTCCCTGAACTTGAAGACGTTGGTGCTGCCGGTGGAGTGGATGTGCCGGTAGAGGTGGATGTCCGGGTCGATGGCGCCGCCGTTGAGGGAGACGAAGGTGTCAAACTGACTTCCCCGCCAGCGGGCCAGGAAGGTGGCGAAGTCCACCTGCTCGATCTCCACGGTGACCCCGGCGCGGGCCAGCTGCTCCCTCAGCACCTGGGCAATCTGCACCGCGTCGGGGACGGTGGGGATGGGCATCATCTTGATGGAGATGCCGCGGGGATGCCCGGCCTGCGCCAGCAGCTCCCGGCTGCGTGCCGCATCAGGCCGGTAGTTGGGTAGCTGGGACGCAGGGAGCGGCTGCCATTCCCGCAGCGTGGGGGGAATGGGGCCGGCGACGGCTCCCCGCCCGGAGTAGACCACGTCGATGAGCTGCTTGCGGTCCACCGCCAGGCTCAGCGCCTGGCGCACCCGCACGTCACTGAAGGGGGGGCGCTCATGCTGGATCCCCAGCAGGCTGTAGGAGAGGTCCGGGACGGAGTGGATGCGCAGGTCCGGCACGCCGGCCAGGGCCTTCGTTGCCGTAACGTCCACGCCGAACCCGATGATCAGGTCCAGCTCCCCCGCCCGCAGGGCTGCCCGCAGGGTGGCGGCGTCGGGGATGACCCGGTAGACGACGCTGTCGGCGTAGGGGAGGCGGGTCCCCTGGGCGTCCTTCCGCCAGTAGCGGTCGTAGCGCACCAGGCGGACCGCCGAGGAGCTGAACTCGGCCAGCTGGTAGGGGCCGCTGCCCAGGGTCTTCACCTTGGGGTCGCCCACCTTCTCCTCGAAGTTCAGGGGGACGATGCCGCGCGTGGTCGCGGCCAGCAACGAGAGGAAGGAGGCGGTGAGCTGCTTCAGGGTGATCTTCACCACGAAGGGGCTGACCACGGTCACCTCCTTGACCGGGGCCAGGAAGCTGGCCTGGGGGGACTTGGTGTTGGGGTCGAGGATGCGGTCGATGGTGTACTTGACGTCCGAGGCGTCCACGGCGCTGCCGTCGTGAAACGTGGCGTCGCGCCGCAGCGTGAACGTGTACTCCAGCCCGTCCGCGGAGACGGTCCAGGACTGGGCCAGGTTCGGCTCCAGCTCCAGCGTGCGGGGATTGAGCCGCAGCAGGCTCTCGTAGACCAGGTCCAGCACCTGGATGGAGGAGAAGGCGGTGGCCACGTGGGGGTCCAGGTTGAGGATCTCCTGCGTGATGCCCACGCGCAGCGTCCCGCCGCGCTGCGGTGCCGGAACCTGAGCCTGCGCCCCGCCCAGGGCCAGGGCGAACAGGAGGGCTGCCACAACCGAGACCCGCCATGCGCGCATGTTCCACCTCCAGGGGGTCGTTCACCGGCTACCTTTCACCACGTCCGCCACCAACCCTGCTCTCGGGGCGTGCCGCGCCCGACGGAACGATGACTAGGCCGGATGGGTTCTGTGCAAAAACCTCCTGTAGCCGGCCGAACGACATCCGTACCGGTGGAAGCATCCACAGCAGGGAGAGGGCCAATGCCACGCGCATCAGCCGGACGCGGGGAGCCGGCCACAGGGCCCGGGGAGGCGCGGCAGGAGCGGGAGGAGCTGTTCCAGCTGCTCGCCGAGTCCGCTCTGGTCGGCGTCTACCTGATCCAGGACAACCGGTTCCGCTACGTCAACCGCTCCCTGGCGTCCACCTTCGGCTACACCGTCGAGGAGCTCATCGACCGGCTGGGTCCGCTGGACCTGACCGCGCCCGAGGATCGCCCTCTGGTGCAGGAGAACATCCGCCGCCGCGTGGACGGCGAGGTCCCCGGCATCCGCTACACCTTCCGCGGCCGGCGCAAGGACGGGACATACCTCCAGGTAGAGGTGCACGGCAGCCGGGTGGAGTACGAGGGGCGCCCGGCCGTGGTGGGCACCCTGGTGGACGTCTCCGAGCAGGCACGCGCCGAGGCGGAGATGCGCCTGCTGCAGGCAATCACCGCGGAGGTGGCTGCCGCCGCCGACTTCCAGTCCGCCCTGGGCGTGGCCCTGGCGAGGATCTGTGAAGCGGCAGGCTGGGCCTACGGGGAGGCCTGGGTGCCCGGGCCGGAGGGGACAGCCCTGCAGTGCAGCCCGGCCTGGTTCGGCGCCTCCCTCCGGCTGGACCGCTTCCGCGACCAGTCCCGCTTCATGACCTTCCCTCCGGGGACGGGGTTGCCGGGCCGGGCCTGGGCCTCCGGCCGGCCGGAGTGGGTGCCCGACGTCTCCGCCGCGCCGCCGACGCTCTTTCTCCGCGCCCCCATGGCGGCAGAGGCGGGGCTCAAGGCGGGCCTGGCCACGCCCATCGTCGTTGAAGGCCGGGCGCTGGCGGTGCTCGTCTTCTTCCTCGCCGAGGCCCGCCAGGAGGAGCGCCGCTGGGTGGACCTGGTCTCGGCGGTCGCCGCACACGTGGGCGCGGTGATCCTGCGCAAGCGCGCCGAGGACGAGGTGCGCCGCCTGAACGAGGAGCTGGAGCGTCGGGTGGCGGAGCGCACCGCCCAGCTGGCGGCGGCCAACGGGGAGCTGGAGGCGTTTGCCTACTCCGTCTCCCACGACCTGCGGGCGCCGCTGCGCAGCATTGACGGGTTCAGCCAGGCGCTGCTGGAAGAGTACCGGGACCGCCTGGACGCGGTGGGGACAGACTACCTGACGCGCGTGCGCGCCGCCAGCCAGCGGATGGGACAGCTCATCGACGACCTGCTCAAGCTCTCCCGGGTGACCCGGGCCGAGCTACGCCGCGAGGCGGTGGATCTGAGCGTGCTGGCGCGGGACGTGGCCGCGGAGCTGCAACGGCGCCACCCGCAGCGGGAGATGACGTTGCGCGTCGCCGAAGGCCTGGCGGCGCAGGGCGACCCCCGGCTGCTGCGGATCGTCCTGGAGAACCTGCTGGACAACGCCTGGAAGTTCACGCGGGACCGCGCCCCGGCCGTGGTGGAGGTGGGGCGGGCGGAGCACGCCGGCCAGCCGGCCTTCTTCGTCCGCGACAACGGCGTGGGCTTCGACATGGCCTACGCCCACACGCTGTTCAGCCCGTTTCAGCGCCTCCACGGCGCAGCGGAGTTCGAGGGCACCGGCATCGGCCTGGCCACGGTGCAGCGCATCGTCCGCCGGCACGGCGGCCGCGTCTGGGCGGAGGCCGGGGTGGGCCGCGGTGCCACCTTCTACTTCACACTGGGCGGGCAGGTCCCGCCCGGCGGAGGTGCCGATGAAGCCCAAGATCATCCTGCTGGTTGAGGACAACCCGGACGACGAGACGCTGACGCTGCGGGCCCTGCAGAAGCACCACATCACCAACCAGGTGGTCGTGGCCCGGGACGGTGCGGCGGCGCTGGAGTACCTCTCCGCTGCCGCCGCAGGACGGGACGGTGAGGCCCTGCCGGCGGTCGTCCTGCTGGACCTGAAGTTGCCCAAGATCGACGGGCTGGAGGTGCTGCGGCGCATCCGCGCCGACGAGGGGACGAGGCTCCTCCCGGTCGTCATCCTCACCTCGTCGGACGAAGAGCAGGACCTGGTGGCCAGCTACCGGCTGGGCGCCAACAGCTACGTGCGCAAGCCGGTGGATTTCGGCGAGTTCGCCCGGGCGGTCCAGCAGCTGGGGTTGTACTGGCTGCTGCTGAACGAGCCCCCGCCGGCCGCAGCGGGACGGTAGGGTGGCCGCGCCCCCGCCCGGCGCAGGGAGACGGTAGGCATGGACGCGCCCCTGCGGGCCCTGCTGGTGGAGGACTCCGAGGACGACGCGCTGCTGGTGGTCCGTCACCTCCGCCAGGCCGGCTACGCCCCGCAGTGGAGTCGGGTGGACTCCGCCCCGGCGCTGGCAGCAGCCCTGGCGGCCGAAGCGTGGGACGTGATCATCTGCGATTTCCGCATGCCCCAGTTCGACGCCTTCGCCGCGCTGCGCACCGCCCTCTTCGGCAGCCCAGCCCACCTGCGTGCAGGTGCTGTGGCTTTGCGCCCCCGCCTCGCGGCGAGTTTGCCCTTCTCGGAGGTCCGAGTGGATCTATGCCCAGGGGTTTGTGTTCGTAGACAGGTGTCGGAAGACGTGTGTGCGCCCGCGATCCGTGCGCGGAGCACGGCGGCGGTCGGTCCTATACCGGCCGGGCAATGGGCAGGCGCAGCACCTCCGGCAGGGTGTGCGCATGGTAGTCCGCCCCCGCCTGCAGATCCGGGCCGACGGCGACCGTCACCATGCCGGCGCGCCGCGGATCACCAGCGGCACCACCTCCCGCAGGTCGTGGATCACCGCGTCCGGCACCTCTGTCGCCATCTCCCCGTCTGCCCTGTCGGTAAGGAAGGAGCGGATCTGGATGGCCATCGCGTAGCCCGCCCGCCGCGCCCCGGCCACGTCGCGGGAGATCGTGTCGCCGACAAACGCGCAGGCTGCCGGCGGCAGGTCCAGCCGTCGGGCCGCTTCCAGGAAGATCCGCGGATGGGGCTTGCGGATGCCCAGAACGGAACTCACCAGCACATGGTCAAAGAGGTGGGCCACCCCATAGGATTGGAGGTTCACAGGGACCAGGCGGCGGCTGACGATGTTGGAAACCACCGCCAGGCGAAATCCCTGCTCCCGGAGGGACTCCAGGACAGCAGGGGCCTCGGACCGGAGCCGTCGCACGTACGCGTGGTTCTCATAGAAGAAGGCGAGGTCTTCGGCTACCGCTGCCAGTCGGTCCCGGGGCATTCGAGAACCGAGGCCGTCCGGAAAGACGAACTCCGTCCACACACGCTCGGCCGACAGCTCCAGTTCCGTCTCCTGGCGCCAGCGCTGATATGCTGCCAGTCCAGCTTCAATCATCGCGTGTAGGGCCGCGACGCTCAGCCCGGGGTCCAGGCCCTGTTGCTGCAGGAGGGCGTGGATGCCCCGCGCTGCGTTCAGCCGAACCTCGTCATCGTAGTAGATCTCTTCCAGCGTCCCACCCAGATCGAAGACGACTGCGCGAATAGGGACAGGGACCCGGCGGGTCATCCCGCCTGGAGGGAGGATCATCGAAATGTCTGCTCCCTTCTCCGGTGATCGCCCATCCGGCCGTGCAACCCCGCTACCGTGCCCACTGCGATCACCCTCCGGCGGGGACCTTCTCCACCCAGGGAATACGCCGACCGTCCCCAGCGAACGCGATGATGTCTTCCCTCGGGGTCCAGCAGTGACACGGCCCCGCCCGCGGTTCCTCCAGGCAGGAGGCATAGAGAACCTCCCCCAGAACGCGGACACCCACGATCCACATGGCGCCTGTGGGCATGACGGTCTCCACGCTGCCTCCCGCAACCCAGGCGCCCTCCGTCGCGTCTCCACCGAGTCGAAGCGCCTCGGGTCTGATTCCCACCGTCCACACTTCCGCCGCTCGGCCCGCCCCAGCGTCCGCTCCATAAAGGCCAGCAGCGCGGCCCCCAAGTTGCTGACGTTGTCGCCTCTCACTTCCACGATGTTGATCGGTGGACTGCCCAAGAACTCCGCAACAAACCGGTTGACCGGTTCCCGGTAGACCGCCATCGGTTCACCCACCTCTTCCACCACTCCCTCCCGCATCACGCCAACCATCGTGCCCAGTGTCATGGCTTCCAGCTGATCGTGGGTGACGTACAGCACGGTGGTACCAAGCTGTCTGTGGAGCCGCTTCAGTTCTGCTCGCAGCTCCACGCGCAGCCGTGCATCCAGGTTGGAGAGGGGCTCATCCAGCAACAACACCTCCGGCTCCACAACCAGAGCCCGCGCCAGGGCGACGCGCTGTTGCTGCCCGCCGCTGATCTGCCAGGGATACCGGCCTGCGAGGCCTGTGATGTCCAACAGTGCCAGCACCTCCGCAACGCGCATCTTTCGTTCGCGCTCAGGCGTCCTGCGCACGGCCAGCCCGAACTCCACATTCTCCTCTACCGTCATGTGGGGCCACAGGGCGTAGCTCTGAAACACAAGACCGACGCCACGCCGTTCCGGCGGGACGTACTGGCCCCGCGCGACCGAGTCCACGACCCGAGGCCCGATGCGAATTTCTCCTGCCGTCAGCGCTTCCAGTCCGGCAATCATCCTCAGCAACGTGGACTTGCCGCTCCCGGAGGGCCCCAACAGACACATGAACTCACCCTCCGGGATCCGCAGCGTGACGTCCCGAACCGCCACCACGCCACCGCCAAATTCCTTCCGTACCTTCTCCAGCAGGACGTCGGGCATCAGGCTACCCCGCTTCCACAAGCCCGGCGCTCATCCTCTGCCCACACCCCATGCTCCCCCAACGCTGCGGTGCACCAACCACGTGGCCAGGAGAGCGACGGCCACGGTCACGAGCACGGCACCGTCGCGCAGTTGCACGTACCCGTAATCGGCCAGGCGAATCGCAAAGGTGGTGAGGACGTCCACCCCCGGACGGGCGAGCATCACCACAAGGCTCAACTCTCGCAGGCCGCTCAACAGCGGCAAGATGCATCCCGCGGCCAGCGCCCCCCGGCTGACCCGGAACATCACCCGCCGCCATCGTTCAAACCATCCCGCCCCACAGACCCGAGCGGCTTCCTCTATCTCCTTTCCAATCTGGGTCATGGCTGCCATGCCGGCACGGGAGCTCACCGGCAGGCCTGCCACCAGCAGCGCCAGCACCAGGAGGCTGTCACTTCCATACAGAGCGGGCACCACGCCCCGGCGAACCGCGAACCAGGAGAGGAATGCCGCGCCCAGGGCAATACCCGGGATGAGGTAGGGCAGGAATGACATCTGGCGCAACACCCAGGCCACAATCCCGCCATGGGCTCGCACGTTGACGTACCCCACGAGCAGCCCCACTATGCCGGCGAGCAGGGAGGCGGTGCCCACGATCCTCAGGCTGTTCCAGGCAGCCTGCCACAGGTCTGCCGAACGCAGCAATCCCGCCTGATGCCCGACGTGACCGGTCCTCGTGCCGATCCAGTAAACCAAGGTGAAATTGTCTGGCGTAAATCGCCCGGGCACCCGGGTGACCGTCGACACCGCCAGCACCAGGAGGGGCACGATAACGGAGCCCACAAAAATGACTGCGCACGCCGCCGCACCAATACTCCGCCATCGCCCCAGAGTCAATCGTGATCCCCCGCTGCTTCCGCCGCTCACTACGGCGAAGCGTTGCGGGCCGCCAGAAAGCCGACCATCCGCGACCACCAACAGGATCCCCAGGGCCATAATCACGGCCGCCACAACAGCCATCGTCCCCGTATCGCCCATCTGCCCGCTCTGATAGAGCGAGGTGGCGAGAACGCGGTAATTGACGGGCAGGCCCAGCAGGTACGGCGTTCCGAACGACCCCACCGCCTTGGCCATCGTCAGGACCGCCGCCGAGGCCAGGCTCGGAACGAGAAGCGGGATGACAACCTTCCGCATCCTCGTCCACCTGTCTGCCCCGAGGACGCATGCTGCCTCCTCCAGCCTCCAGTCAAACCTCTCCACGGCGTTTTTCACCAGCAGCATGGCGAAGGGGATGTAGTGCACGCCCAGGGTCGCCACGATCGGGACGGCCCCATACGCCAGCCAGTCGGGTACGCTGACTCCCACCGCTTCCAGATATCCCGGCGCCCCCGCCACTGTGCGGTTCTTAAACACCCACAGCCAGGCCACCGCCAGCGTCCACGACGGCATCATGTAGGGCATGACGAGCGCCGTGGCGAGAAACCTGCGCCCTCTCAGGTCCTGATGCGCCAGTATCCAGCCCAGCGTGCCTCCCACGAAGACGGCCAGCACGGTGACCCCAAGTCCGATCAGGAGGGTGTGAGCCAGCGGTTCCCAGAACAACACCCTGGAGACACGTGAGGCGAAGACGCGGTTGAGGTAGTAACCCGTAACCGTGCCCGCCCCCGCCCCGGTTCTGACCTCATCCCCCGATTGGACCCGCACCGCATCGGCCAGGATCGCCACCACGGGCACGAGCACGATGTACACCAGCACCGCAATCAAGATGCAGCCCAGCGCCACCGCCGGTTCACTGGCGGCCCTGCGAAAGCGGTAGACCCAGCGCGTCGCCCCGCGGGTCTCGACTACCTGCGCCTGCACGTCTCCTCCTGCCCTGTTCGGCGACCGAGGCATGAAGCTGTGGACCCTGCCGCAGAGGTCAGGGACGAGATCAGTTCAACCGTCCTTGTTACCGCCTGTAGTTGAGCCGCCAGTAGTCCGCCAGTGCTTCGCGCATCCTCCACGCCCGCTCGTTCCCCTTGGGGTCCAGGAACACCACGTAACGCTTCCAGTAGGCCCGCGGCCCGAGGAACTTGCCTTCCGTCTCACTGACGGGTACCTTCAGGTTCGCGGAGAACTCCCCGTAGAAATCGATGAACGGCCGGGCTCCCTCTCCAGTCATCACAAAGTAGACGAACAGGCGCGCCGCGCTGGGAGCAGGCGCCTTCTTCACAATCACCAGGTGTCTCGGGTACGCCCATCCAATGAAGGGAAAG
>JBBIIQ010000021.1:0-4547 GCA_037446405.1 Armatimonadota bacterium
CCTGCTTCTCCCGCCTGCGCCACGCCCAGGCCGACGCCCCGGACCGGGCTCCGCACGGGCTGCGCGTTCAGCACCTGCTGCACACGCTCCTGGAGGGCGGGACCGCAGCCATCCGCTCCCGGGTGAGGCGGCCGCTGCGCGGGCTGCGCGTGGCCTGCTACTACGGCTGCCTCCTCACCAGGCCGCCGCAGGTCACCGGGGCCGCCCACCCGGAGAACCCCACGGAGATGGAAGCGCTGATCGAGGCCCTGGGGGCGGAGGCGGTCTCCTGGTCGCACAAGACCGAGTGCTGCGGCGCAGGACACGCCCTGGTGCGGCCGGACCTGGTCGTCGACCTGGTCGGCCGCATCCTCGCCGACGCCCAGGCGTCCGGCGCGGAGGCGCTGGCGGTGGCCTGCCCCCTGTGCCAGCACAACCTGGACGTCCGCCAGGAGGAGGCGGTGCACGCTGCTGAACTCTCTGTGATGCCGGTCTTCTTCTTCACGCAGCTGATGGCCCTGGCCTTCGGCCTGGAGGCGCAGGCGGCGCTGGACCGGCTGCTGGTGGACCCACGGCCGCTGCTGCGGATGCACGGGCTGCACGGCTGAGCGCAAGGAGGCGAACATGTACCCGGAGATGCCCATCGAAGCATTCCTCGCCCGGCTGGCCTCGGCGGACCCCGAGCCCGGCGGCGGGGCGGCGGCGGCGCTGGCCGGAGCCACGGGGGCAGCCCTGGTCAGCATGGTGGCCAACCTGACGCTGGGCAAGGAGAAGTTCGCGGCGGTGCAGGGGGAGATGGCGCAGGCGCGCAGCCGGGCCGAATCCGTGCGCGCCGCCCTGCTGGCCGCCATCGACCAGGACGCGGAGTCGTTCCGCCGGGTGATGGACGCGTACCGCCTGCCCCGCCAGACCGAGGAGGAGAAGGCCGCGCGCAAGCAGGCCGTGCAGCAGGCGCTGCGCGAGGCCACCGCGGCGCCGCGGGAGGTGGTGCGGCTGTGCCGCGAGGTGGCAGGCTGGAGCCGGGTGACCGCGGAGAAGGGGAACCCGCAGGTGATCACCGACGCCGCCATCGCCGGGGTCCTGGCCGAGGCGGCGGCGCAGAGCGCCGCGCTGAACGTGCGCATCAACCTGGGGCCGATCGGCGATCCCGCCTTCACCGAGCCGCTGTGGGCGGAAATCCAGGAGCACCTGGAGGCGATCCGGGCCGTGCGCGACCAGGTGCTGCGGTTCACCTACGAGAAGCTGGGGTGAGGGGCGTGGCGGACGTCATCGACGGGGTGGCCATCGCCGAGGAGCTGAAGGCGGAGCTGCGGGCGGAGGTGGCGGCGCTGGCAGAGCGGGGCACCACCCCGGGCGTGGCCACGGTGCTGGTGGGCGACGACTACGGGGCGAAGATGTACCGTCGCCAGATCGAGCGCCTGGCGGGAGAGGTGGGGCTGGCCTACCGCGACGTCACCCTGCCAGGGGCGTCGTCCCTCGAGGATGTCCTCGCCAGCGTGCGCGCGCTCAACGAGGACCCGGCGGTGCACGGGATCCTCCCCCTGCGGCCTCTACCCAAAGGGATGGAGGCGCCGGTGCTGGAGGCCCTCCACCCGGCCAAGGACATCGACTGCCTCCACCCCATCAACGCGGGCAGGCTGGCGCTGGGCCAGCCCGCCGTCTACCCCGCCACCCCGTGGGCCTGCTACGTGTTGCTGGAGCGCTACTTCGCCCGCAGGGGGCTGGACCCGAAGACGGCCTTCGAGGGCAAGGAGCTGGTCATCGTCGGGCGCAGCAACATCGTGGGCAAGCCGGCCTACTTCCTGGCGCTGGAGCGCAACGCCACGACCACCACCGTGCACTCGTTTACCTGGCGGGCGGGCGCCCTGCCGGCGCACACGCGACGGGCCGACATCCTGATTGTGGCCATGGGGAAGGCGGAGTTCATCAGGGCGGAGATGGTCAAGCCCGGAGCCATCGTCGTGGACGTGGGGATCAACATGGTCCCTCTGCTGGACGCCGCCGGCAATCCTGTCGTGGACGAGAAGGGCCGTCCCAGGCGCAGGACGGTGGGCGATGTGGCCTTCGACGAGGTGCAGGAGGTGGCCGGGGCCATCACCCCGGTGCCCGGCGGCGTAGACTCGGTGACCAACGTCCTGCTGATGAGGAACGTCGTGCGGGCGGCCACGGCGGCCGCCGCCGCGCAGGTGGGCGGACGATGACCGTTGCTGCCACCACCACAGCGCTGAGCCGGGGCGCGCGCGAGGAGATCCTCCGCCTGAGCGCGCTGTACGAGCAGCGCGGCTCGGCACTGCTCCCGGCACTCTTCGTGGCCCAGGCGGAGTCGGGATACCTCTCGCCCCCGGTGCTGGCGGCCGTCGCCGAGACGCTCAACCTGCCCCTGGCGGAAGTAGTCTCCGCGGCCTCGTTCTACGACCTCCTGACCCTGCGGCCCACAGGGCGCCGGGCCATCCGAGTCTGCACCAGCATCTCCTGCATGCTCGCCGGCTGTGGGGCCGTCCTGCAGCGCCTGCGGGAGACGCTGGGCATCGGGCCGGGCCAGACCACCCCGGACGGTCAGTTCACGCTGCAGGCCGTGGAGTGCCTGGCTGCGTGTGACGAAGCCCCGGCGCTGCTGCTTGATGAGGAGCTGTGGGGAGGGGTGAGGGCGGAGGAGGTGACCGGGATCGTCGGTGGCCGCGCCGGGCGAGCGCCCAGGCCGGGACCAGTGGCCGGGGACAGGCGCCCAGCGGATGGGTCGATCCTGCTGAAGTGGGGCAGCGATGGCGTAGGGCGCGACCTGGACGCCTACTGCCGGGCGGGTGGCTACGAGGCGGCGCGCCGCGTGGCCGTCGAGCTGACAGCGGACCAGGTGATTGAGCGGGTGGTGGCCTCCGGCCTGCGGGGCAAAGGGGGGGCGGGATTTCCCGCCGGACAGAAGTGGAAGTTCATCCCGCGGACCGCGCCAGTCAAGTTCCTGGTGGCCAACGGCGACGAGGGGGAACCGGGCACCTTCAAGGACCGGACGCTGCTCGAGGGGTGCCCGCACCTGTTGATCGAGGGCATCCTGATTGCGGCGGTGACCATCGGTGCGACCAGGGCGTATGTCTACCTGCGCCGGGAGTTCACCGCAGGTCGCCGGCTGCTGGAGAAGGCCCTGGCCCAGGCCCGTGCGGCCGGCTTCGTTGGCCAGAGCATCTTCGGCACCCGCCATGCGGTGGAGGTCGTCCTGCACTCCGGGGGTGGCGCCTACATCGCCGGCGAGGAGTCGGCGCTGCTGGAGTCCCTGGAGGGCCGCCCCGCGCTTCCCCGGCTGCGGCCTCCCTTCCCCGCGCAGGCCGGGCTCTACCGCCAGCCGACGCTGGTGCACAACGTGGAGACCCTCTGCCACCTCCCCGCCATCATCCTGCTGGGACCCGAACGCTACAGGGCCCTGGGCCCTCCCGCGCTGTTCTCGGTCAGCGGCTGCGTGGCGCGACCAGGAGTGTACGAGGCGCCGCTGGGGGTGACCCTGCGCTCGCTGATCTTCGACTACGCCAGGGGCCTGCGCCCCGGACGCCGCTTCAAGGCGGCATTCCCGGGGGGCCCGTCCACCATGCTGCTGACCGAGGCGGACCTGGACATCCCGCTGGACTACGACAGCCTGCGCCGGGCCGGGACCATGCTGGGCTCGGCCGCCGTGATCGTCATGGACGACGCCACAGACATGGTGCGGGTGGCGGAGCGGGCGGCGCAGTTCTACCGTCACGAGTCGTGCGGCAAATGCGCGCCGTGCCGCATCGGGACCCAGCAGATGTTCCGCCTTCTTACCGGGATCGTTCAGGGCAGGGGCCGGGCCGGCGACCTGGAACGTCTTGAGCGACTCGCCCGCAGCCTGCGCCTGACCTCCCTGTGCGGATTGGGACAGACGGCCAGCAACGCGGTCGCAGGCACCCTGAAGCATTTCCCGGATGAGTATGCCGCATATCTGCGAAACCATGCCTGAGTCGATCCGCCGGGGAGAGGGGTGAGGTGATGGCCATGGTCACCCTGACCATCGACGGGAAGAGCGTGACGGTCCCCCCCGGGACGACCGTCCTGAAGGCGGCGCTCGACGCGGGCATCGACATCCCGCGGCTGTGCCATCACCCGGAGTTGAGCCCCTGGGGCGGATGCCGTCTCTGCCTGGTCGAGGTCCAGGGGCAGCCTGCGCCTGTGACCAGCTGCGGGCTGCAGGTGACCGAGGGGATGGTGGTGACCACGCAGAGCGAGGAGCTGCAGGCCCATCGCCGACAGGTCCTGGACCTGCTGCTCTCCGACCATCCCCTCCGCTGCGTAGTCTGCGAGAAAGCGGGCAGATGCGACCTGCAGCGCTACGCCTACCAGTTCGGATTGGCCGAGAGCACCTACCCGCAGGAACTCTCACGGACGCTGCGCCAGGACGACAATCCCTTCTTCCTGCGTGACCACCAGTACTGCATCCTCTGCACCCGCTGCGTGCGCGTCTGCAACGAGATCGTCGGCGCCACGGCCATTGAGGTGGCGCAGCGGGGGTTCGGCTCCTACATCGCCACGCCCTTCGACGCTCCGCAGCCGGAGACCACCTGCAC
>JBBIIQ010000021.1:4557-15623 GCA_037446405.1 Armatimonadota bacterium
TCTGCGGCAACTGCGTGCAGGTCTGCCCCACCGCCGCGCTGCTGCCGGTGGGCCGACAGGGGCGGGGCCGGGAGTGGGAGCTGACCCGCACCCGCACCGTCTGCACCTACTGCGGCACCGGGTGCGGCATCGAGGTGGCGACGCGCCAGGGGCAGATCGTGTACGCGGCCGGCTACCCGGAGGCGCCCGTCAACGGCGAGTTCCTCTGCACCAAGGGGCGGTTCGGGCTGGACTTCGTCACCCACCGCCAGCGCCTGCGTCGCCCGTGGGTCCGCCGGGACCTGGCCCATGCGCGCGGCCTGGTCGCAGCATCGCCGCCGCCGGCCCTGGACCGCTCTCCCCTGCTGCGGCCTCCCGGGCTGGCCGACACCCACGTGGAGGTGGACTGGGAGACCGCCCTGGAGCTGGTGACGGAGACGCTGGCGGAGGTGGTCCGGGCCGCCGGGCCCGACGCCGTGGGCGGGGTGGGCTCGGCGCTGTGCACCAACGAGGACAACTACCTCTTCCAGAAGTTGCTGCGCGCGGGGGTCGGTACCAACAACGTCGACCTCTGCGCCCGCCTCTGACACGCCCCTTCGGTGGCCGGTCTGGCCGCCGCGTTCGGAAGTGGGGCGATGACCAACTCCATCCGCGAGATCCGGGACGCGGACTGCATCCTGGTCATCGGCTCCAACACCGGGGAGTCCCACCCCGTCATCTCCTACGAGGTGGTGCGGGCGGTGCGCCGCGGGGCCACCCTCATCGTCATCGACCCGCGCAAGATCAGCCTGACCCGCCACGCCACCCTGCACCTGCGCCCCGCCCCGGGTACCGACCACGCCCTCTACCTGGGGATGCTCAACGCCATCGTCACCCACGACTGGTGCGACCGGGCCTTCATCGCCGAGCGCACCGAGGGGTTCGGAGAGCTGGTGGAGTCGCTCCGCCCCTGGACTCCAGAGGCCGCCAGCCAGATCTGCGGGGTGCCTGCGGAGCAGATCGTGGAGGCGGCCCGCCGCTATGCCCTGGGGTTGCGCCGGCAGCCCTCCGACGACGGCGCCGCACCTCCTGCCCGCGGAGCCTCCACCATCCTCTACGGTATGGGGATCACCGAGCGGTCCAACGGCACGGAGCTGGTGAAGACGCTGGCCAACCTGGCCATGGTCTGCGGACAGGTGGGGCGGCCGTCCACCGGCGTCAACCCCCTGCGCGGGCAGAACAACGTGCAGGGCGCCTGCGACATGGGAGTGCTGCCCACCGTCTTCCCCGGCTACCAGAAGCTGGAGGACCCTGAGGTGCGGGCGAAATTCGGCCGGGCCTGGAGCCGGCGGCCGCGCTCCGCGCCCCTGGACCTGCCAACGGCACGCGGGCTGACCTACGTGGAGATGCTGCATGCCGCCGCCGCAGGGCAGATCAGGGCGCTGTACATCGTCGGCGCCAACCCCCTGATCACCTGCCCCGACTCCACCCTGGTGGAGCGGGCGCTGCGCGCGCTGGACTTCCTGGTGGTGCAGGAGATCTTCCCCACGGAGACGGCCCAGCTTGCCCATGTGGTGCTCCCCGCCGCCTCCTTCGCCGAGAAGAGCGGCACCTTCATCAACACCGAGCGGCGCTTCCAGCTCGTCCGTCCATTCCTCCCCCCGCCGGGGGAAGCGCGGCCCGACTGGGAGATCATCGCCGAGGTGGGCCGCCGCCTGGGACGGCGCCTGCGTCGCCCGGTGCGCTGGGATTATCCTAGTGCGGCGGCGATCATGCGGGAGATCGCCGCGCTCTGCCCCACATTTGGCGGCATCAGCCACGAGCGCCTGGAAGGCGGGGGCCTGCAGTGGCCCTGCCCCACCCCGGACCACCCCGGCACGCCCTTCCTGCACCGGGGGCAGTTCACCCGCGGCCGCGGGAGGTTCCACGTCACGGCTCCGGCCCCTCCCCACGAGCCCACCGACGCCGAGTTCCCGCTGGTGGTCAGCAGCGGCCGGATCCTCTACCACTACAACGGCGGCGCCATGTCGCGGCGGTCGGAGCCCCTGCAGTGGCGCGAGCCGAGGGTCTACGCCGAGGTCCACCCCGAAGACGCCGCAAAGGCGGGGGTGCGCGACGGGCAGATGTGCCAGATCGTCGCACGGCGGGGACAGATCCGCGTGCAGGCCCGCGTCAGCGATGTGGTCCGCCCGGGGATGGTGTATGTGCCGTTCCACTTCCGCGAGGGGCCGGCCAACCTGCTGACCCACGCGGAGAGGCTGGACGCCAGCGCCAAGACCCCCGAGTACAAGTTTGCCGCAGGCCGGCTGGAAGGGCGTCCCGCGCGGGGCGAAGAGCGACCGGGCGAAGACCAGCCGGCCGACTGACGGCCCTCCCCTGAAGTTCCCCTAAGGTTCCAGAGTCCCGTCGCCGGTCTGACGACGACCCTGGCGGGGCATAAGCCTTTGGTGCGGACCCCGGAGCGCGACGGACAAAGGACAGGCTTCAGCACCCTGGAGCTGGCGCTGGCCCTGGCGCTGCTGGCCCTGGTGCTGGTCATCCTGGTCCCGCGGCTGTCGCCCCGGCCGCTCTACCTGACCGCGGACGCGCAGGAGCTCGCGGCCAACCTGAAGGTGGCGCGCAGCTTCGCCCAGAGCCGTTCCACGCACTACCAGGTGCGCGTCGCCAGCACCACGCAGTACGTGCTGGAGCGGGGGGAGCTGGTGGGCAGCGTGTGGACGTTCCCCGTGACCGAGCGCACGGTGACGCTGCGGCCGGGCATCACCTTCAGCGGCACAGACGTGGGCAAGGCGGTCAGCTTCGACAGCCGGGGCCGCGTGGTCGGCCCGGAGGTGACCTTCACCCTGGCGGACGGGGCGCGGGGCTGGACGCGGCAGGTCGTGGTGCGGGTGACGGGGCTGGTGGAGATGCCGTGAGGCGGGACAGGCGTCCACCCAGCCAGGCGGGCTTCACCGTCCTGGAGGTGCTGCTGGCGCAGCTGGTCTTCGCCTTCGTGGTCGCCTCCACGGCGGCGCTGCACCTGGCCGCCATGACCCAGGGGGCGGTGAGCCGCCGCGCGGTGGAGGCGGCGGCGCTGGCGCAGGAGGAGCTGGAGCAGATTCGGGACATGCCCTACGACCAGATCCTCTCGGCCGGCCCGACCCCGCGCACGGTAGGCGCGCACACCTACCTGCTGGAGCGTGCGGTCACGGACGACGATCCGGCGGCCAACATGAAGCGCATCCGGGTCATCGTCACCTGGAACATCCGAGGACCACGGACCTATGTGGCGGAGACGATCTTCACCAGCCTGGCGCAGTAGGCCGGAGGCGGGCTACACCCTCACCGAGGTCATCGTGGCCCTGGTGCTGGGCTCGACGGTGGCGGTGGCCGCCGTGGGGGGCTACATCTTTGCCAGCGGCTCCTGGCAGGAGCAACGGCAGCGGCTGGAGACCCAGCAGAACCTGCGGGCGGCCATCGACCTGCTCTCCCGCGAGCTGCGCCTGGCCGGCGCCTGCCTCCCCACCGCCGGGCCGACCAACATCCGGCCGCTTGGAGGGGCGGACAACGGGACCACGGACACCATCACCGTGCGGGCCAACGTGCGCTGCGCCATCGGCTCGCTGACCGGCGCCGTCGCCGCAGGAGCCACCGCCCTCACCCTGGACACGGTGGCGGAGTTCGTGGCGGGGATGCAGATCTACGTGCTGCACGCCGACACCACCACCGGCGAGTACGCCCAGGTAGACAGCGTGGACCAGGGCGCCAACAGGCTGACCCTGCAGACCCCTCTCACCCAGGGCTACCCGAAGGACAGCTCCGTCTATGGGGCAGAGGCCCAGCCGTTTGCCATCGGCAGCGTGGGGACGGTCCCCGTGCTCACGGTGGCCACGGCGCTGGGTGCCCCGCAGCCGGCCATCGAGGGGATCGAACGGCTGGACATCCGCTATGTGCTGAACAGGAACTGCTCCCCCGGCCCCTGCGACGTCGTCGACCTGCCCACCAGCGACAGCGAGTGGTCCCTGGTGCGCGTCATCCGGCTGGACATCGGGGCGCGGTCCCCCCGCCCCATCACCGGAGGGTTCTACCGGCTCGGCCAGAGCATCGAGGTCAAGCCCAGGAACTTCCTCTTCTAGGGAGGCACAGACGATGGTGACATCCCGGCGCGGGGAGAGCGGAGCGGCGATGGTGACGGTCCTGCTGGTCATCCTCATCCTGGCCGCCGTGGGCGTCTTCGTCGTCATCGCGGTTGACCGCAACAGCGAGGTGCAGTCGGCGTTCACCAGGAGCGTGGCCGGGTTCTACGCTGCGGAGGCGGGCCTGAACCGGGGGGCCGCCGACGCGCGCAACACCTTCCTCGGGTTCGACGTGCCCACCAGCTGCACACCCACCAGCTTCACCATCAACCAGCGCACGGTCACCTACGAGCTGAGCGGCTGCGGGCAGTCGCCGGCAGTGGTTCAGGTGCCGGCGGGCGAGCCCTTCGAAGGCCTCAACGCCCTGCGCTACATCTACAACCTCCGTTCCCAGGCCGACAACAGCGCCGGCTTCACCGAGGCCATCCTCCGCCTGCAGTTCGAGGTGCGGCTGATCCCTATGTTCCAGCTGGCCGCCTTTTATAAGGAAGACCTGGAGCTGACCGTGGGCCCGCCCATGGTGATCAACGGCCGCATCCACACCAACAAGGACATGTACCTGAACACTGAGAGCTGCAGCCCGGGCGCCCAGATCCTGGGGCAGGTCACCGTGGTGGGGGAGCTGTATCGCGGACGAAAGGACGACCTGACCTACAGCAACTCGGGCAACGTCTGGATCGCCAACCCCGACGGCAGCCTGCGCATCCTGGGGCGGACCGGCCCGGGGGACACCAGTTGCAGCAGCATTACCACGCGGCTCGTTCCGGAGGCGGAGGCGGCCCTGTGGAACGGCCGGGTACGTATCGACCTGCGGGACGTGGCCATCCCCGGGCAGAACGACCTGCTCTGCGCGCCCTGGAGCTGCCCGGCCGGCACCTCCCCCGGGTCGTACTGGCAGGAGGCCGACCTGCGCCTTGTCCTGAACACCACGCGCACGGAGAAGCTGGACCCGGACAACCCCTCCGCCCCCGGTCCGGCCCTCTACGCCCTGGAGGTGTACAACGCCGACGGCACGGTGAATGCGGCGCTGACCACCCTGCTGCGGCGCTTTGCCCGCGACGTCCCCGGCGGCATCACCTACAGCGACATCCCCACCGACCCCACCTGTGTCAGCGGCTCCTCGTGTGAGAGCCGCTACGACTCCTACAACGACTACGCCCTGCCCTTCCCCCGCACGGGCACCAACGGCTGCACGGCCGACCGCAATCCCCGGCAGGTCATCTCCGCGGCCAACTTCTGCAACGACTTCCGCTACGGAGGGTTCTACAACTGGCGGGAGCGCAAGCCCGTCCTCATGCTGAACATCGACTGGATGAAGCTGGAGGAGTGGAACCTCATCCAGCCGGCGGGCAGCCGCCTCTTCGACCCCAACGACACCACCGACGGCGGGCTGGTCATCTACGCCTCGGTGCGCGGGGCCAACTCCGGTGGGGTGAACAACTACGCGGTGCGCTACTACGACGCGCAGCGGGTGCGCCGCGGCGATACGGACCGGGGGATCACCTTCGCCAGCGACCAGGCCGTCTACGTGCTGGGCAACTTCAACTGCCGGGCGCCCGGCGTCGTCAGCGACTCGGTGCCGGCCGCCTGCGGCGGCAACGGGAAGAAGCCGGCGGCGGTGGTGGGGGACACGGTGAACGTCCTCTCCTGCGCCTGGATCGACCCCTCGGGGACCGGCGCCTGCCGGCCGGTCTTCAACAACGGCGTGAACGAGGGGGGTTCGCCCTACCGCCCCCTGGACGAACGCAGTACGACCAGCCGACCCGGCAGCAAGCCGACCGCGGCCCAGACCTTCGTCAACGCCGCCTTCCTGGCCGGCAACGACATCACCACGTGCCCGGGGAATCCCGGCGGCCGGGACTGCCAGCGCGACTACTACAGCGGCGGCCTGGAGAACTACCCCCGCTTCCACGAGACCTGGTCCAGCGCCCGGTTCTGGTACGAGGGGTCCTTCGTGGCCATCGACACGCCCAAGCACACCTGCTTCACCTACAATGCCGGCCTGGCGGCCGGCGACGACCCGTCGTTCTCCTGCCGCACCTACCAGCTGAACGGCCGGTGGCTGCAGGGCTACTGGCGCATGCAGGAATACTACGGCTACAGCCCCCCTCCCCGCCGCTGGTTCTACGACGTCAGCTTCAACGACGCGGCCAGCCTGCCGCCGCTGTCACCGCGGTTCGTCTCGCTGCGGCAGCGCTTCTTCACCGAGGAGTTCCGCTAAGGCCGTCGCCGCGGGCGCATCCTGAACCGGGCGGCGGAGGCGCACCCCACGAGCCGGGACGCTTGTTCCGCCGGACCAGGAAGAGGCGGTGGCTGTGCTGAAGTAATCGAAAAACGACGGATCAGACAGCATCAGGCCGGGGAAGGCTGCGCGAGGGCGGCGTCTGGACGCAGTCGTGCGGCGGTCCAGCAGGTGTGCGGTGGGCCGCCGTTCTTTTTTCACCATCGGCGCTCGCCGACGCGCCCGGCCGCCGGAACTTCCACGACGCGGGGGTGAGCATGGTGGCAGGCCGATACGACCTCCGACACAAGCCTCCTTCGTCCGAGGCGTGGAGGGCGCTGACAGCGGATGCACCCGAGGTTCTCCGTGGGAAGACCCGGGGCGAGGTGGAAGCCGAGATCGGTGCCGCAATGATGCAGTTCCAACGAGAGCAGATGGGCCGCGGCCCGGACGAAGCCAGAGTCCACATCCTGGGTGATCTGATTCTCGTGCGGCTAAAGAACGTGCTGACTCCGGCCGAGCGGCACCTCACCCAAACGCTGGAGGGCCGGAGATTGATCAAACAGATGCGCAACGAGCTGTTGGAATCGACGCGGGCCACCCTTGAAGAGCTCGTCACGCGCATGACCGGATGCGGGGTGGTGAGCCTGCACACCGATATCAGCACGAAGACCGGGGAGCGCATCGTGGCCATGACACTGGACAGGGACCTGGAAGCGCTGCTGGAAGCCCGGGACTGAGGACGGGACGCTGACAGTGCTGCTGTGGATCGCGTTCAACGTCATCGTCCTCGGGATGCTTGCCGTGGACCTGGGGATCTTCCACCGCAAGGCCCACGCGGTCACCATCCGCGAAGCGGCGGTCTGGTCGACAGTATGGATTAGCCTGGCGCTGCTCTTCAACGCGGGCATCTACCTGTTCCGGGGCGTCGAGACGGCGCTTGAGTTCTTAACCGGCTACCTCATCGAGAAGTCCCTGAGCGTCGACAATATCTTTGTCTTCCTGGTGATCTTCACCTACTTCGCCGTGCCCGCCGCCTACCAGCATCGAGTCCTCTTCTGGGGCATTCTCGCCGCGCTGGCCATGCGGGCTGTCTTTATCGCCGCCGGCATCACCCTGCTGAGGTACTTCCACTGGGTCATCTACGTGTTCGGGGTACTGCTCATCTTCACGGGTGCGAAGCTGCTCACCCGGCCTGAGCCCTCGGTGGAGCCCATGAGGAATCCGGTGCTTCGGCTGTTGCGCAGGTACTTCCCGCTGACCGAGGCGTTCCATGGACAGCGCTTCTTCCTCCGGCAAAGCGGTCGTCTGTATGCAACACCGCTGCTCGCTGTGCTGGCGGTCGTCGAGAGCACAGACCTGGTCTTCGCTGTGGACTCCATTCCTGCCGTGCTGGCGGTGACGAGGGACCCGTTCATCGTCTACACGTCCAACGTCTTCGCCATCTTGGGACTGCGGGCACTCTACTTCCTCCTGGCGGGGGTGATGGACCTTTTCCACTACCTGCGGTACGGGCTGAGCGTCGTGCTGCTCTTCGTCGGCGTGAAGATGGTCCTCAGCGACCTCTACAAGATTCCCATCAGCTTCTCACTGGCGGCGATTGGAACGGTGCTGGCGGTCTCCGTCATCGCCTCAGTGGTGCGGAACCGGCTGGCCAGGCGTCTGGCCATGTCAGCCGAGGGGGCGACACCGACAGGCTCATGAGGTGAGGGAGGTCGGGGAAGAGGTGTAGCCGGTTCTGCGTAGACGTGCGGTTGGAAGGCGGCGCAGGGCGGGGGGTGCCCCGAGCTGCGCGGCGGTCCAGCGGGAGGACTGCTGGGCCGCATGTTCATTCCACGAGGCACGTGATGCGCGTGAATCTCGATCACCCCGAACGGTTTATCCGGATCGTCGCCGGCCTGGTGGCGGGCAACCTGGGTTTCGCCAACCCTGGCTTCCCGTGGCTGGCGGGCATGGAGTCGGCACAGACCGCAGCAGTCCTCGTGGGCATCTTCCTGTTGCTGACGGGCCTGGTAGGCTTCTGTCCGCTCCGCCTCCTGGTGCGGCGCCCAGGCAGCCGTTGACCTCATCGCTCCTGGCAGGATGCTGAATCCTCCTGGGCGCAGGCGCCCGTCGGGGTCGTGCAGCAAGGTACCGGGGGGCGTGGTTAGGACAGCAGCTCTTCCAGCCGGGATCGGTTGAAGCCCACCACCGCCTCCCCATCGACGATGGTCACCGGGGTGGCGGCGAATCCTCTCTCGGTCAGCTCGTCCAGCGCGGTCTCGTCCTGGCTGATGTCCTTCTCAACGAACTGCACACCCTTCTGGCGAAGGAACTCCTTCACCCTGCCGCAGAACAGTCAGCCCGGCTGGGTGTAGACGATAATCGACCTGGCCATGACCCCTCCTCCGTTTCCCCAGACGTTCCCGGTTTCCCCAGACGTTCCCGGCCCGCCCGCCATTCCCTCCAGGACGGGGAGGACGGGGCCGCAGGCTTGCACGGATCCTCCGCTCCGGGTAGGCTGGAGGTTAGACCGACGCGTCGGTCTGACATCTTGGCGCCGTGCCTCGCTCTGGGGCCGGGCTCAGGGCCGGATCGCTGGAATGGCCACCGAATCGGCACGACGCCACGCCGGAGAAGCGGAGCAGGTCTGAGATGTCCCGGGTTCTGCACCGGAGCAGCACCGGCGGCGATCTCGCGGACCGCCTTGACACAGCCATCGCCCAGGCGCGCCGGGTTGCCGCGCGCCTGGGCCGTCCGGTGCTCGCGTGGGCGGCGGCGCGGTTCCCGGCCGTAGACGTCATTCGAGTCTTCGAGCGGGGCGGCGCGACCTGGACCTGTCGCGTGTTCTGGGCCCATCCCGACGAGGACGCCAGCCTGGTCGGGCTGGGTCGCGCCTGGGAGGTGGTCACCACGGGCGAGGCCAGGTTCACCGGCGCCGGCGAGGCCTGGCGGCGGTGCGTGGCCGAGGCCGTCGGGTGGAGCGAGACGACAGGCCCGATCGCGGTGGGTGGCTTCGCGTTCGCTCCGGCGCTGGACGGGGAGCCGTCGTGGGAGGGCTTCCCGGCGGCATGGCTGTGCGTGCCCGAGCTCCTGGTGCGCACCAGTGCGGGCACCTCCGAGGTCCTCGTCAGCGTGATGGTGATGCCCGGCGCGGGCGCGGATCCGCCGACCGCAACCGGTGCCATCACGCGTCTTCTGGGCTCGCCGGAGCCGGTGCACTACCACACCGACCCAAACTCGACGCGGCCGGCGGTCGCCGGGCGCGTCCTGGAGCATCCCCCGGCCAGCCGCTGGAAGGCGCTCGTGCGGGAGGCCGTGGCCGCGGTGCGCAGCGGTGAGCTGCGCAAGGTGGTGCTGGCGCGGGCCGTGACCGTAGAAGGCGTCGCGGTCGAGCCGGCCACGGTCCTGCGCCGCCTGCGCGACGGGTATCCCGGCTGCGCCGTCTTTGCCGTGGCGCGAGGCGACCGCTGCTTCCTGGGTGCCACGCCGGAACGACTGCTGCGGGTCCACGGGGGGCAGGTGTCCACGGGTGCGGTGGCTGGCTCGGCGCGGCGAGGGGCCACGCCGCACGAGGACCGGATGCTGGGCCAGGCGCTGCTGGCCAGCCCCAAGGATCGCATCGAGCACGCCGTGGCGGTAGAGGCGATCCGCGCGGCGATGCTGGCGTCCTGTGACGACGTCACAGCGGCACCGGCGCCGTCGCTGCTGCGCCTCTCGAACGTGCAGCACCTCCACACGCCGCTGTGGGGCCGGCTGCGTGATCCGCTCGGGCTGCTGGAGCTGGCCGGCCGCCTGCATCCCACGCCGGCGGTGGGCGGCGTGCCACGGGAGGCCGCGCTGGCGTGGATCGCGCGGCGCGAGGGTTTCGCGCGAGGCTGGTACGCCGGGCCGGTGGGGTGGCTGGATGCGGTCGGCAACGGCGAGTTCTCCGTGGCCATTCGCTCGGCGTTGCTGCGCGGTGACCGTGCCACGCTGTTTGCGGGCTGCGGCATCGTCGCCGACTCGGACCCTGAGGCCGAGTACGCGGAGTCGTGCCTGAAGCTGCGTCCCCTGGCCGACGCGCTGGAGGTTCCCGGGGCGCTCTCGGGGTGCCGGTGATTCCCGAGAACGCCACCTACGCGTACGTGGGCGCCGTGATCGATGAGCTCGTCCGCGCCGGGGTGCGCCACCTGTGCCTGTGCCCCGGTTCGCGGTCGACACCGCTGGCCCTGTCCGCGGCGCGCCACCCCGGTCTGCGGGTGTGGCCCCTCATCGACGAGCGGTCGACGGCGTTCTTTGCCCTGGGCCTGGCCAAGGCGGCGCGGGCACCGGTGGCGCTGGTATCCACGTCGGGGACCGCCGCGGCCAACTTCCTGCCGGCCGTGGTCGAAGCGCGGTTCGGGCGCGTGCCGCTGCTGGTCCTCACCGCCGACCGCCCGCATGAGTTGCGGGATGCCGGTGCGAACCAGACCATCGACCAGATCCGCCTGTTCGGCACCCATGCCAAGTGGTTCGTCGAGGTGGCGCCACCGCTGGCCACGGGCGAGATGCTGCGCTACGCGCGCCAGCTGGCGGCGCAGGCGGTCTTCCGGGCGGTGGAGGCCGCCGCCGGACCCGTGCACCTGAACTTCCCCTTCCGCGAGCCGCTGGTACCGCAGCCGGCCCTGCACGAGCTGCCGCCGGAGGACGATCGCGCTGGCCCCGCCTGGGAGGGGCGCGAGGGCGGGCGGCCGTATACGATGGCGGTGCACGCGCTGCGCGGGATGGACCCCGACGCCGCGCAGGCGCTGGCCGCCGCCCTGGCCGCGGCG
>JBBIIQ010000022.1:0-2641 GCA_037446405.1 Armatimonadota bacterium
GAAGGGCAACTGCAAGCTCAGGATCACTTGGCTCAGGATGAGCAGCTTATAGGTCGCTTGGTCGCCGGCCACGGCGATGGTGATCGCCGCCGGGATGATGGCCAGAGCCCGCGTGACCAGCCGCCGCACCCCGGGGCGCTGGCCACCTTGGTCGCGGAGCGGGCCGAGGCGCTGGCTCGCGAGCTGGCGACGCAAGCCGTCCTGCGGGCGAACCTCACGGTCCCCACGGCGGAAGTCCCGCGAAAGACCCGGTGAAGTCCTCGCAGCGGTAGAGGACGAGCACGCGCTGCGGCGCCAGGGCCACCCGGCCCGCCGGGCGGGCGTCGCGGCACAGCGCCCCGAGGGGAAGACGGGGCACGCTGTTGCGGTCGGCCTCGTGACGGTCTTCCACGTACACAACGTTGCGGCCGACAAGGCGTTCAGGCGGATCCCAGATGCGGAAGGCCCGAAACGGCGTGGTGAGCAGCACGCCTCCGTCCATGTGGTAGAGGAGCTGGCTGGCCAGCTGGTAGCTGCTGGCGAGGACGAAGGCGTCCTGGGATATCGCCTGGCGGGCGACCGTCTGCGCCGCTGCGTCCCAGCGGCCGCCGGCGAGGTCCGCCAGGCGGGGGAGGAAGGCCAGGGTGGACAGCGCCAGCGTCAGCAGGGCCGTGAGCACGGCAAGGCTCCACAGCAGCGCCGGCCGGAGCCGCGCCCAC
Source organism: Armatimonadota bacterium (assembly GCA_037446405.1). Lineage (GTDB taxonomy): Bacteria > Sysuimicrobiota > Sysuimicrobiia > Sysuimicrobiales > Humicultoraceae > Humicultor. Next base: position 699 of record JBBIIQ010000022.1, read on the forward strand.
TGCGGCCAGAGCGCCCCCAGGGCAATGGCCGCCACGGAGTAGGCGGGGGCGGGCCAGTGCGGCTTCGCCCGAGCCCCCAGGGCGCTGAACACCACGGCGGCGAAGATGGGCAGGCCCATCCAGGCCAGATAGCGCCACGCTGGCGTGCCCGCGCGACGGGCGGCGGCGACCGTGGCTGCCGCCAGGGGGAAGGCCAGCGGGCCGAAGAAGAGCACCTGCCCGGCGGTGAAGGCGAGCAGGTTCAGCGGCACCGAGCGGGGCGCCGTCCAGAGCTCGCGGTTCACAATTACGCGGACGGTGGCCCAGTCGTGCTGCGCGTTCCACAGCACCACCGGCGCGGCCAGCGTCGCCGCCGCGGCGACGCCCAGGTACCAGCGCGGATCGCGGAAGAACCGGCGTTCCGGATCCGCTAGCGCCGCCCCCGCCAGCCCCAGGACGAGGAAGAGCGCCATCTCCTTGCTGAGGAAGGTCAGGCCCACCGCCGCCCCGACAGCTATCCACCACCACCCGCCCCGGCGCAGGGCCCGCCAGCCCATCCAGACGGAGAGCATCCAGAGAAAGGCCATGGGCCCGTCGGGAAAGGCGAAGACGGTCCCCAGGATGAAGGCGGGGAGCGGCAGGAGGAGGAGCGCGGCGCGGACTCCGGCCGGCCGGTCGAACATCTCCCGGCCGGCGAGGTAGGCCAGCACCGGTGTGGCTGAGGCCAGGAGCAGAGGGAGGATGCGGAGGGCGAGGGGGCCCCGGCCCAGGATGGCGGTGGACAGAGCGATCAGCGCTGCGATCAGCGGCGGATGGTCGGGATACCCCCAGGCAAGGTGGCGCGACCACAGCCAGTAGTAGGCCTCGTCGTCCAGGATGGGGACGCGGGCGGCGACAGCAAGCCGCAGGAGGACCAGGCCCGTTCCTGCGACGGCGAGCCAGAGCGCCCGGCGGGCACCGGCCGGGGATGCGGTAACCTGGAGATTCATCGGACGGCGGCCAGCGCCTGTGCCCGGCGGAAGACGGCGTCCAGCATCGTCGGGGTCAGCCGCCCGGTCTGCGTATTCTGCCGGCTGGGATGGTAGGTGTCCAGCAGGACGAGGGGCCGTCGTCCCCAGGCCAGCCGGGTCTGGTTCCCGTGGGCGAACCGCGGGAGCGGGCGGGGCACGCGGATCCCAACCTCCTCCGCCGCCCGCAGGAATGCCCGGTGGGCCAGGCTCCCCAGGGCGACAACCACCCGTATGCGGCGCAGCAGCCGCAGCTCGGCGACCAGGTAGGAGCGGCAGTTGGCGATCTCCCCCGGTGCCGGCCGGTTGTCCGGCGGCGCGCAGCGCACCGCCGCGGTGAGGTAGAGGCCGCGCAGCGTCAGGCCGTCATCCCTGCTGGTGGAGGTGGGCTGGGTGGCGAACCCGGTGCGGTACAGCGACGCTACCAGCGTGGCCCCGGCGCCGTCCCCGGTGAACATGCGGCCCGTGCGGTTGGCGCCGTGCGCCCCGGGCGCCAGGCCCACCACGAGGACGCGCGCCCGCGGGTCCCCGAAGCCGGGGACGGGACGTCCCCAGTAGGTCCACTCCCGGTAGGCGCGCCGCTTCACCCGGGCCACCGCCAGGCAGTGGGCGATCAGCCGGGGACAGCGCTGGCAGGCGACGATGGTGCGGGCGAGGGCGGCGAGCTCCGATGAGGGTTTGGAGGATCGACCCGAAGCGCCCGGGTTGAGTTGTCCCGGCATCGACCTCATGGCACCAGGACCAGGCGCCCCAGGACCTGGCCCCGGCGGACGCGCCGCAGGGCTTCGTTGACCTGGGCCAGCGGCAGGGTCTCCACATGCCAGGTGATTCCGCCCCGGCGGGCCAGGTCCACGACCGCGGACAGCTCCTCCAGCGACCCCCACACGGACGTCGACAGATGCGCATCATACGGCACAGTCTCGAACCCGCAGGGCAGGCGGCCACCCACCGCGCAAC
>JBBIIQ010000022.1:2659-15552 GCA_037446405.1 Armatimonadota bacterium
GGCGGCCCCCAGAGCCAGCGTCCGGCGCGATCCCACGAAGTCGAAGACCGCCCGGGCGGGTGGCAGGGTGCCGGCGGCATCCGGGGACAGCGCATCGTCGGCTCCCAGGTCCCGCGCCAGCCGCAGTTTCGCCGGAACGCGGTCTACAGCCACCACGCGCGCGTTGGCCAGCATCTTGAGGTACTGCACCGCGAACTGACCGAGGCCGCCTACGCCGATGACGACGGCTGTGGCGCTCTCCCGCAGCCAGGGCAGGGCGCGCCGGACTGCACGGTAGGGCGTGACCCCGGCATCGGCCAGCGGCGCCGCGCGGACGGGGTCCAGGTCACCCAGGGGGATCAGGTAGCGGCGAGAGGGCACCACCATCCACTCGGCGTACCCGCCGTCGGCATTCCATCCCGCGTCCACGCCCTCGGAACACAGCTGCTCTTCCCCTCGTCGGCACATGGCGCACGTCCCGCACCCCCAGCTGGCGTAGACCAGCACCGCTCCCAGCCCTGCGGCCTCGCCAGCAACCTCGTGGCCGGGAACCAGAGGGAGCCGCAGGCCGGCGAAGGCCCCGTCGGCCATGTGCACGTCGCTGTGGCACACGCCTGCCCCCCGCACGCGGACGAGGACCTGGTCGCCCCGGGCCCGCGGCCGGGGACGGTCCTCCAGGCGCAGGGGCTGGCCGAACCGGTGCAGGATCGCCGCTTTCATCCGCGCTCGGTGGATTCCCCGCGATTCGGCACGACCCCTCCGGACTCGGGAGCGCGTGGCGACGGCCCAGGCATTTGGGGCTGGGGGCGCACCCCGGCGTGCGGGTCTTAGGCTCGGCGGGAAGGCTCTGACCCCTGATCCGCCCTTGATCCCGTAGTATAATCAGCCCAGGGGGCGGTTAGCTCAGCGGAAGAGCGCATGCTTCACACGCATGAGGTCGCAGGTTCGAGCCCTGCACCGCCCACCAGCCCGCTTCTAGCTCCGGACTTGCGTTCTCCCTGAATCGCTGATCGCCGCCTGGGTGACCCCCTGCCATCCGCTCCTCGCCCGATTGCCAGCGGCCCCTGCCCAGCCGGATGATGGCAGTAGGGAGGGATGATCATGGGGATGAAGGGCGCCGCCCGCTGCCCCGGCTGTCAGAGCACCCACATCGACTATCAGGGCCTGGACGAGGCCGGGAACCAGAAGTGGCGCTGCCGGAACTGCGGGCAGCGCTTCACCTTTAAGCCGGCGGAAGCTAAGGGGCCGGAGAAGAAGACCGCCTGACCCGGGAGGAGCCATCCGCGGCGGGCGTCGCCGGAGGGGTCCTTCCCGCAGGCGTCGGGGGACTAGGCCCGCTCGAACTCCTCGATCAGCTCGTCGAACATCCGCTGCGTCTGCTCGGAGACCTCTTCGGCCATCTCGGCGTAGACGTGGTGCTCCATCGCCTTGGTCTGGATGTTGTCCAGCATGTTTGCCTCGATCTCCCGGAGGAAGGCGATGACGTCGTCGCGCGAGAAATCTCCGAACTCGCCGCCCTTCACCCGGCGGACGAATTCGTCCAGGCCGCGCATCTCCACCAGGCAGAGCTGCTCGTAGATCTCCCAGAGCCGTTCGTTCATGCTCCCTCCGCTCCCCCACGGCAGCGAATGATGCGGAGCCCCCTCGGTCCCGGGCACGTCCTGAGCGCATGTTCGCGCACCCGGGCGAGATTCCTCTTCCCTGATCCCTCTGCTAGAATGCGGGGTGCGGGAGGGGCGATGGCGCCCCCGCGGGCCGGCGTAGCTCAGCGGTAGAGCAGCGCACTCGTAATGCGCAGGTCCGGGGTTCGAATCCCCGCGCCGGCTCCACAGCGTTGCGCTCTCGGCATTGGCAGAGGGGCTGACCGCCGCGGTCAGCCCCGTTTGTCTCACCGGACAACGGAGGTGGGGATGTGCTGGCCGCGACAGCCACCGCGTCGGTGGAAGCGCGCCTCGAGCTGCTGGTCAGGCAGACGCCGCTGTTGCGGCGACTGCTGGAGGAGCAGGACGCCCTCGTCCCCGGGCAGGTGGAGGCGCAGGCCTCCTGGCGGAGGCTCTCCACCGCCAACCGGGTCAACGAGCTCTGCCAGCGGCTGGAGCTGGACCTGGCCGCCTCCGGTTGCGCCGCCCCGTGGGCGGACGCGCTGCGTGAGGTGCGTGCGCTGGCGGAGGCGGTGCTGCGGGAGAACCCTGTGCTGCAGGCCAGGGGCCCGTTGCACGTGGTCCGCAGTGCACAGATGCCAGACCGCTGCGTGCTCAACCGGGAGCGGCGGCGGGAACGGCGCAAGGGCTTCGGGCTGCACCGCGAGGTGAGGAACGATGCCGGGCCTTCGGTGGTCATCGCCTTCACCCCGCCGGGCTACGAGCAGCTCTGGCACGCGCACACCGTGGATGAGTACACGCTGGCGCTGGACACCAGCTACCTCGGGCGCTACGCCGACGGGGCGGTGCGCCTGCTGGCCGCGGGCGACGAGGAGCTGTTCCACTTCCACCCCGACACCTACCACACCCTGACCAATGCCGGCAGCCGCCCCGGGCGGACGTTCACCCTCAAGTCCCCCCTGGGGATCAGCGTCTGGCTGCCCGCGCTGGCCCTCACCGGCAAGGAACGCGGGCAGGCGGAGGTGCGCGCCGTCCCCCGCGAGGAGGACGGGCGCGGGGTCTGGCTGCGGCTGTACCAGATCTAGGACGCGCACCACCGCTACACCTTCCACGTGGCCACCCTGGCGCCGCAGGCGCGGCTCGACATGAGCTGCGAGCACGGCGGGTACCTCTACGTGCTCGACGGCCGTGTGGCCGCGCGCGGGCACGGCCGGCGTGTGGTGGCGGCGGCGGACGACCTGATCGTGGCCGAGCCGACGCCTGCCCTGCGCCTGCGGGCGGCTGCCGGGTGGGCGCGGCTGTACTGGGCGTCGCCCGTCGCCTGCGCGGCCCCGGCGGTGGCTGCCACGGGTGAGGTGGGCCGCCGCGGCGCCCCCGGAAGCGCCCTTGGAGCCGGCGCTCCTCCCGGGCCCGACGGAGATCGTTTGCATCCCCCCTCCGGCTCCAGATCTGACGCGAGTTTCAGACGACGGGACATCGGTCTTTCGGGGGCTCCCGATCCGCGATCCGCAGCGCCGCGCACCGACGCCGGGGTCAGCACCGCCAGCGTGACGTTGACGACGGCCCGCGACATGAAAGCCGTTGTCGTACGGAGACGCGGTTGATTTCGTCCCCTACGCATGCGACCGAACACAACTCGCTCCGGGCCGAGTTCTGTTCGGTATCCCCGCGGACCGCGTCTTCTGGCTGCCCGCCGGTTCCGCCGCGTTGGAGTTCCCGTGATACAGCCTCACGACCTCCTCCCGGCCAGCAGACACGGCCGCCGTCACACCGCGGATTAGACTGCTACCCGCAGAAGAGGGCGCCGATCAGCAACCCCACCGCTGGCGGGCGAGCCCAAGGCTTCTGGACGGCGCGGTCGAGTTCGTCTGGGTGCCGATGGCATTGAGGGTGTGGTAGAGGGCTCGGGGGCTGCCGTCGTGCGGATCCGTCTCGCACCCTCGCACCAGTCCTGTTGCGCTATCGAGCACCTTAAGTTACACTTTAGTGTAACGATGAGATACGTTACTGCAAAGGAACTGCGGTTGCATACCCGGCAGATTCTTGAACAAGCCGGGAGCGGTGATCAGATCGCGGTCACATTTCGGGGGAAGCCTATCGCGCTCCTGGTGCCCTTCGGTGAAGGCGGCGAACTCGGCGTCCGGCCTTACGAGGAAGCCTGGGCAGAGATCGAGGCAGCCCTGGCCAGGAGCCAGCCCACCTACAGGAGCGCAGAGGAAGCCGTAAGAATCAGTAGACGTCGGCCATGATCTGCATAGACTCTGACGTCTTTCTTATCGACCTCCGCTATCCACGAGATCGACGGGCTCGTCAGAATCGAGCGTTTCTCGATTGGGCGAGCCGCTCGAGAGACGGGGCAACAACTGTGTTCAACCTCCTCGAAGTCGCCGGCCTGCTCTCTTTCAACCTCAACGAGCAACAGTTGGTGGATTTCTACGCGCACTTCCCAAGGCGGTACGGTGTCCGAGTACTGCCCTACCATGACCCACGCCAGCGTTTGCCAGCATTGCCCTTGAGCGAGATCCTTCGCGTCATACAGAAGAGGGCAGCCTTCGGAGATGCCCTCATCGCGACCATGGTGAACCGGCTGCATTCCGAGATGGAAGCGTTCATCACATGGAACGACCAACACTTCCGTGGGCGCTTGGTGGTGCCGGTCTTCACGCCAGGAACTTTCCCGCCAATGCAGTGAGCCAGCAAGTGGCGTGAGTAACGGTGGGGGCAGAGTCGATTCGCTACGGTTCCTGGTGTGCGGGTGGCATGTAGGACAGGGCGGTGGCACGTCGACAGGTGACTGGCAAGGTGTCAGGCCGCCAGTGGACGAGGTTCCGGAGGTGCCCGTGAGCATTTGGGCCTATGTCTTCATCACCACCCGACAGCCCAAGAAGGTTCTGCGCGCCGTTCGACGGATCCCGGGGGTGATCCACGCGGATGCGCTTTTCGGTAGCCCGGATGTCATCGCGATCGTTGAGGGTGAGGATGTGGCTGGCATGGATGCGGTGATCGACAAGATTGCTGAGGTGCCGGATGTGGCCGGGACCGACTCAAAGGTGGCACGGTGGATCGATGGCCACGGACCACCGCGCCCCGGTGTTCCGGCGGCCAGTCGGTTGGACGGAGCGTGAAGTGGCGGACCCCGGAAGCGGCGGTGCCCCCGGAACTCCGGCTCCGGGGGCACCGTGTGCGCTCGCTGCCGGGGGAGTGGCTGGCTAAGCTGCCGCCGGCTTGTAGGACCGGCCGGCCCAGATGCCGAGGACGCCGTAGATCAGGTGGACGATGTTGTCGGCGGCGGCCAGGCCCGTGGGCAGCAGGCCGAAGAGGGTCTTCACCGCGGGGATGAACCCGATGACCCCCACGACCAGGAAGATGACGCCGAACACCTGCGCCCAGGTGGCGGCCTGCGCGTCCGTGCCGCGGAAGCCGAAGTACACGAGGATGAGGCCAGCCACGAGGTGGATGATGTCCTCGACGATGTCGGAGTTGAGGCCGATGACCCTGACGCCCGTGAACAGGCCCAGCACCCCCAGGACGAGAAGGATGATGCCACCCCACTGCGCGTACGCCTTGGCCGACATCTGCGATCATCCCCCTTCCATAGATGCGGTGTGCTTCTCCACACACTTCGCCCCGGCGGGGGAATATCCTCCGCGACGCCCTTACTGCCAGATGCCGGGAATGGCCGTGTCGCACTGCGGACAGCGCCCGGCGCGCAAGCGGTTCTGCCGGATGACGTAACCCCGCCGCTCCACCAGCAGGGCGCCGCAGTGATGGCACCAGGTGTGCTCGTAGCGTCCCACCTGCCCGGGCAGGTTTCCGGCGTAGACGTACTTGAGCCCTGCAGCCTCGCCTATCCGTGCCGCGCGCAGCAGCGTCTGGGGGCCGGTGTCGTCCGTGGCGGCCATCCGGTAGTCCCCGTGGAACGCGGTCACGTGCCAGGGGATGAAGGGGGAGACGGAAGCGATGAACCGCGCCGCCGCCTCCAGCTCCTCGTCCGAATCGTTCCAGCCGGGGATGACCAGGGTCACCACCTCCAGCCAGAAGCCGCGCGCATGGATCTGGCGGATGGCCTCCAGCACGCGTGAGAGCACCCCGCCCAGCTCCCGGTAGTGCGCCGCGGTCATGGCCTTGAGGTCCACCTTGTAGGCGTCCGTCCACGGCCGGAGGTAGTCCAGCACCTCGGGGGTGGCGTTGCCGTTGCTGACGTAGCAGGTGCGCAGGCCCGCCGCCCGCGCTTCCTTGAAGACCGCGACGGCCCACTCGCTGGTGATCAGGGGCTCGTTGTAGGACGACCCCACCACGGCCGCGTCGCAGCGGCGGGCCAGGGCTACCAGCTCCCTGGGCGTGATCTCCGTGGGGTGGATCCCGGCGGCCGGGTCGCGCAGGGCCTGCGAGGTCAGCCAGTTCTGGCAGAAATCGCAGGCGTAGTCGCACCCCAGCATGCCGAAGGTGAGCGTGGACGAGCCCGGCAGGAAGTGGTAGAAAGGCTTCTTCTCCGTGGGGTCGCACTGCAGGGCGGCCACATAGCCCCAGGGCACGCGCAGCGTCCCCCCGCTGTTGAAGCGGACCTTGCAGATCCCGCGCCTGCCCGGGAAGATGACGCAGCGGTGGGCGCAGGCCTGGCACTCCACCTTCCCCTCCTGCCGCGGCCGCCAGAGCTCTCCCGGCGCGGTCAAACCGTCGAGCACCTCGGCCAGCGACGGCACCGGTCGCACCTTCACGGTGATCACCCGCCCTGCACAGACCATTATGGGCCGAATCCTCCGGCGACGGTAGCCGGCGGCAGGGCCGGGACGGGGCGGCGGGGAATTGAGGGGAGACTTTTCCCAAAGTCCGTGGAGGAGGACAGCGATGGCACCCGTCGTCCACCGGCGCCTGCTCGACCTGGAGGCCGAGCAGGTGACCCCGCAGATGACCCGCCGCCTGTTATGGGGGGAGCGCCTGATGGCCGCCTACCTGGAGTTCCAGCGCGGCGCCGTGGTCCCCGTGCACCAGCACGAGAACGAGCAGCTCACCTACTGTCTCTCCGGGCTCATGCGCTTCACGCTGCCCGACGGGGAGCTGCTGCTGCGGCCGGGCGAGGTCCTGCTGATTCCCGGGAACCTGCCGCACGGCGCCGAGTTCCTGGAGGATACGGTGGAGATGGACTTCTTCAGCCCGCCCCGCCAGGACTGGATCGACCGGACGGATACCTATCTGCGGCGATGAGGCGCGGCAGGCGCCGCGGCGGAGGGGGGCGAATTCTTGCGCATCCGAGCGCGTTGACCATGGGCAGGTTGCGAGCCGGTGGTGCTACCGATCCTGAGAACGAGGTGAGACGTCACTGTCTCCCTGGCTGTACCTCCTCCTGGCACACCTCATTGCGGACTTCGTCCTGCAGCCATACGTGCTGGTGCGCCTGAAGCGCCGGCCCCTGGGCCTGGCCGTTCACGCGGGCATTCATGCGGTGGTGACGGCGGTCCTGGCCGCGCCCGTCCTGCCGCGCTGGTGGGTGGTGATCCCGCTGGTCACGGGGATGCACTACTGGGTGGACTCCATGAAGGTGGAGCACGGGCCGGAGCGGGGTCCCTGGGCGCTGGGGGCGTTTCTGCTGGACCAGGGCGTGCACATGGCCCTCCTGGGAGTGGCGGTCCTGCTGGCGGGGCTGCCGCTGGACGGGGCTGTCCGCTACCCCTCGGCGGCGATCACCGCCGCGCTCTACTACGCCGTGCCCTACGTCGCCGCGGCCTTCGGCGGCGCCATCTTCGTCCACCAGGTGGCGCTGGCCTTCGACACCCGGCCGCGCCCGGCCGACCTGCTGCTGCCCCGCTTGCGGGCGGCCGGCATCGCCGAGCGGCTCCTTACGCTGACGGTCGTCCTCTTCGCCGCCCCCTGGTGGTGGTGGGTGGGCGCGCTCTCCGGCGTCGTGCAGCTCGGCGTCAACCACCGACAGCCGCGACGCTGGCTGGAGACCGCCGCCAACCTGGCCTTCGCCGCGACGCTGGGGCTGCTCTTCCGCTAGGGGGGCCATGGGCCGAGAGGTGCACGGCTTCACCAGCGAGCGGCGCGTGGTCGCCGTGCTCTTCGCCGACATGGCCGGCTTCACGGCGCTGACGGAACGGCTGGACCCCGAGGTCGTCACCGACGCGATGAACGAGATCTTCGCCGCCCTGGGCGACGAGGTGGATGCGGTCGGCGGGCACGTGGACAAGGTGGTCGGCGACGAGCTCATGGCGCTCTTCGGCGCACCCGTGGCCCATGAGGACGACGCCCTGCGGGCGGTGCGCGCCGCGCTGCGCATGCAGCGGGCGATGCAGGCGCGCGAGGAGATCCTGCGGCGCACCTTCGGCCGGGCCCCCCGGCTGCGCATCGGTATCCACAGCGGGCAGGTGGTCTGGGGTGTGGTCGGGCCGCCGGGCCAGGCCCGCCCCACCGTCATGGGCGACGCGGTGAATGTGGCCTCGCGCCTGCAGCGGGCGGCGCCGGAGGGTGGGGTCCTGGTGTCCGAGGCGGTGGCCCGACAGATCCGCGGGACCTACCTGTGCAAGGCGTGGGAGCCGATCGTGGTGAAAGGGAAGGCGGAGCCGCTGGCGGTCTACGAGGTCCTCGGGGAGCGGGAGCGGACAGAGCCGATGCACCGCCCCCCGTTCGTGGACCGGGAGGCGGACCTGGATCAGCTGCGGGACCTGTTCGCGCGCGCCCGGCGCGGCCGGGCCCAGGTAGTGGTGGTCAGCGGCGACCCGGGCGTGGGGAAGACGCGGCTGGTGGAGGAATTCACGCAGCACCTTCCGGACGATACCCGGTTGCTCCAGGCGAGCTGTCCCCCCTACGGCGGCCAGAGCCTGGGACCGCTGGCCGAGCTCTTCCGCCAGCTGGCGGGGCTGGCGGCGCCGGCGACCGTCGCCGACGTGGAGGCCCGGCTGCCCCTGGGGGAGCGGGCGGCGCAGGCGGCGGTCGTGGTCAGCCGCCTGTTCAACCTCGTCCCGGTGCCTCCGGGGGACGAGGTCAGTCACGACACAGCCCTGCTGGTGGCGGCGGAGGCCGTGCGCCGGTTGCTGGTGCAGCCCACGGTGGTCTGGATCGAGGACCTGCAGTGGGCTGATGCCGGCACGCGGGAGTTGCTGACGTTCATGATGGAGCGGCTGGGCGACGCGCCGCTGCTCCTCGTCGGCAACCTCCGCGCCGGGGAGGAGCTCCTCCCCTGGGGCAGGCGCACCGCCGTGACCACCATGCAGCTGGCGCCGTTGAGCGAGACCGACGCCCGGTTGCTGCTGGCCCGGCTGCTGGAGGACCGCCCGCCCTCCGAGGTGGAGCGGACGCTGATCAACAAGGCCGGCGGCAACCCCTTCTACCTCAGTGAGATGGTTGCCACGCTGCGCGGGGCAGGCCTGCTCGCCCGGGATGACCAGGGAGCATGGCGCGTCCGCGGGGCCATCGAGCAGGTGCTCCCCGACACCGTTCAGGGGGCGCTGCTGGCGCGGCTGGACCGGCTGCCGGCGGAGGCGCGCGCGCTGCTGCAGCGCGCCGCGGTCGTGGGCGTCTCCTTTCCCCGCTCACTGCTGCAGGCCCTTGCCCCTGGTGTCGATGTCCTCACGCTGCTGCCGCACCTGGAAGACGCCTACCTCATCCGGGTCCGCGACCCGCTGGCCGCGGACCCGGAGTACGACTTCGTCCACCCGCTGCTGCGCGAGGTGGCCTACGGCAGCCTCCTGCACAAGCACCAGGCGGCGCTGCACCGGCAGGTGGCGGAGGCCCTGGAGCGGCAGCACGCGGAGCGCTCCACCGAACTGGCCAAGACCATCGGCACGCACTTCGACCGCGGCGGCGACGGCGCCCGCGCCCTCCCCTACCTCCTCCACGCCGGGCGGCAGGCCGCCGCGCGCTACGCGCCGCAGGAGGCGGTGGCGTTGCTCGAGCGCGCCCGCGACCTGGCTCTGGAGCTGGGAGAGCCGGGCGTGGGCGCGGAAGCCGGAGAGATCCTCGGCGAGCTGTACGAGCGGGTGAAGGAACGCGGTTGGACGGAGCAGGCCGCCGTCTGGGAGGCGGTGCTGGCCCACGTCGATCCAGCGACCGATCCTCTCCGGGCCGCCCGGGCGGCGATCCGCGCGGCCGGCGCACGCATCCGGGACCGGATGCTGGCGGAGGGGCGGGCGCTGCTGGACCGCGCCGCCGCCTGGCTACCCCCGGAGCATCCGCTGTGGAGCCGCCTGTTGAGCGAACGGGCGGAGATCCTGATCCGGGAGTCACGCTACCGCGAGGCGCTGCAGGTGGCACGGGAGGCGGTGGCCATCGCCGAGCGTCATGGGGCGCTGCTGGACCGATCCCACGCCCTGAGCACGCTCTCCCATCCCGCCATCCTCCCGCTGCTGGGCGAAGAGGGGCGGCGGATGATGCGCGGCTGGGTGACCGAGGTCGCGGCGGCGGGCGACGAGCGCCTGCTCACCGACGCCCGCTACATCATCGCCAACGACGTCTGGACCCGGGGGATGGTGGACGCGGAGCTCCTGCGGTTTCTGGAGGAGGGCGTGAGCAGGGCGACCGAACTGGGGTGGACGCGCGACGAGATCGGCCTGCGCATGCTGTTGGGGTGGGGCTACTTCCTGGTGGGACGCTGGCCAGAGGGCGCGGCGCTGGTGGAGCAGGCCCACGCGCACCTGACCGTGCCCGGCGGCGGGACCCACGGACAGTACCACATCCTGCTCCCGTACTTCCGCGGCAACGTGGCCATGGCGCAGGGGCGCCTGGAGGACGCGCGGCGGATCTTCGAGCAGGCCCTGGCCGGCGCCACCTTTCACGCGCCCATCTGGCTGAACCACGATTACGGGCGCTGCCTGCTCATGCAGGGGGAAGAGACGGCGGCCCGTGCCGCGCTGCAACGCTCCCTGGAGGCGCGGGAGCGGCTGGGCTGCATCGTCTGCGGCTGCCAGGCCGACGGGGTGGCCGCGGAGTTCTACGCCTCCCTGGGGGATGCGCTGCTGGCGGAGCGACGCCTGGAGGCTGCCGCGGCCACCGCGGAGGAGATCGGCCACGTCGCGACCCGTATGCGCGTGGGGCGGGCCCGGGCGCACCTGGCCCTGCGGCGAGAGCGCCCCCATGAGGCCGTGGCTGCGCTGCGCGAGATCCTGGCCCTGGGGGAGACGCTGCCGCTCCCGCAGCCCTACGAGCAGGCCCAGACGCTGCTGCTCCTCGGCCAGGCCTGGGAGGTTGCGGGGGATCTCCCCCGGGCGGTGCAATCCTGGGGAGAAGCCCGGCAGACGTTTCAGGCTTTGGGAGCGGCCTGGCACGCGGCGCAGGCCGAAGCGGTTCTACGCCGCGCCGCTGCCCGGCCGTGAAGCGGGTCGGGCGGGGCGAAGGCCCGGCGCTTCAGTGTTGCGGCAGGGCGCTGGCGGCGCGGAGGCGGCGGGCGACCTCCCGCAAGATGCTCAACGTGATCTTAGGGTTCTGCTCCAACAACCTGGTGAAGTCCCAGGAGGCCAGCCCCAGGCAGAGCGTCGGCTCCTCGGCGACCACGTGGGCAATACGCGGGAGCTGGTCCAGCACCGAGAGCTCGCCGAAGAAGTCGCCCGGTCCCAGGCGGGAGAGGACCTCACCGCTGCGCTCCACGCGCACCCTCCCCCGGATGATCAGATAGCAGCCGGTGCCCACCTGGCCCTGCCGGACGATGTAGCGGCCTGCCGGGAATTCGATCTCCTTGACCCTGTCCGCAATCAGGGCCAGCGAGCGCGGCGACATGCCTCTGAAGAGGGGGACGGTGCGCAACCAGGCGGTCTTCTCCTTCCTGGTCAGCTCCATGATAGGGGGGTGTTTCGACGGTGCCGGAGAGGCCTCCTGGCAGCCCCCGGGCTAGAGGTTGCGATCCGCCCAGCGAATCACCCGAAGGACCAGGGCTACCCCGACGAGGACCAGCACGACCGCCGCCCAGGCCAGTGTGGCGCCCCGCGAGCGCCGGGGGCGCAGCCGCGGCACCCCGTACATCGTGCGGCGGAGGAGGCGGGTGGCCACCATACTCTCATGCCCGCCCGGGTCGTGGTTCAGTCGTTTCGGCGGTAGAAGACCTGTCCCCCTTCCACGGTCTCCACCACCCGGCCCGCGGCCACGAGGAGGTCGAGGTGCCCGTTCACCTCGGAGAGGGCGAGCAGGCGGTTTAGGGGGTCCACGTCGGGGAAGAGCGCCATGGCCAGGTCGAAGGCCTGCTGCGGGCTGCCACCGAGGAGGGCGGCCACCCGCTCCTGCCGCTGAGCGTGGTGCTCCAGCAGCCGGTGGATGCGCGGTGCCGCGGGCCCGAAGGGCTCGCCGTGGCCGGGGAAGACCTGCGCCGGGTTGAGGCGGAGCAGGCGGCGCAGTGAGTCCAGCAGCAGGGGGAGGGTGCGGATGCGCTCCCCCCCGGGCCCGAACTCCAGCAGGGGGTTGGGGCTGATGGCCTCCAGGAGGACGTCGCCGGCGATGATCCCGCCATCTGCGAACAGGCAGATGTGGCCCGCGGAGTGCCCCGGGGTGTGCAGGACGGTCAGGTGACCGTTGCCGCAGGAAAGGCGCATTCCCTCCGTCAGAGGCTCGAAGGCGGGCAGCGGGTCCATCAGCCGGCGCATCGCCCGCAGCGCCTCGATGACCGGAGGACCGAGAGCCTCTGGTGCTCCGTGCTGCCGCAGGAAGTCCAGCAGCCGGGAGGCGAACGCCCGTTCGCCAGCGAGCTTGGGAGCGTCGGCGGGATGGGCGTAGACCGTGGCTCCCGTCTCCGCGGCCAGCGCAGCGGCCAGTCCAAAGTGGTCGGTGTGTCCGTGGGTGAGGATGAGGCGGCGCAGGGCGCGCAGGGGCACCCCCGCCGCCTGGAATCCCGCCTGCAGCGCCTGCCATGCCGCGGCGGTCTTCGGCCCGGTGTCCACCAGCGTCACCGGGTCGTCGGGGAGGAGGTAGGCGTTGACCGGGCCGACGGGGAACGGCGTGGGGATGGAGATCGGGTGGATGGGCAGCGTCACGGGCGGCGCACGGGTTCTCCTGAGATGTTCTCCGCGGGAAGGAGGGCTCCCCCCGTGCGGCCGAACTTGTTTGGTATGGTGCTGACGCAGGCCCCACCCACTCTCGGGGAGAGCGTCCCGGCGGCGTTGTTCGCCCAGGCCGCGATGCGGCCGCGGCGGACCGCGCTGCGGCGCAAGCGCCTGGGGCTGTGGGAGTCCGTCACCTGGGAGGAGTACGCCGAGCAGGTGCGCCTGGTGGCGCACGGGCTGATGGCCCTGGGGGTAGCGCCGGGGGAGCGGGTCGGCCTGGTGGGCGAAAACCGGCCGGAGTGGCTCTTCGCCGACCTGGGGATCCAGAGCGTCGGCGCCTGGACCACCGGGA
>JBBIIQ010000023.1:0-14934 GCA_037446405.1 Armatimonadota bacterium
GGGGGGGGGGGGCGCTGGGGGGGGTGGGCGGGGGCGGGGGGGTTTACTACCCTGGGGGTGTGGGCGGGCGGGGAGCGGAGCGCTGAGAAGGGGTTTCTAGATGACGTTGGCCTCCTGGCGGAGCGCGCCGGAAAGAAAGCGGTCGATGGACAGGGGGGAGAGGTCCACCGTGCGGGAGTGGCCGGTGGTAATCAGCTCGGCCAGGCACTCCCCGACGGCTGGTGAGAGCATGAAGCCGTGCCCGGAGAATCCAGCGGCCATGATGAACCCCTCCAGGCCGGGGACCGGCCCCAGAATGGGGTTGCTGTCCGGCGTGGTGTCGTAGAGACCGGCCCAGCCGCGCTGCACACCCGCCCGGGCCAGGGGCGGGATGCGGTGCAGCGCGCGTTCCACCACCTTCTCCAGAAACGCCCAGTCCACGTGGGTGTTGAAGGACGGTGGCTCGCTGAGGTCGGTCATGCCGAAAAGAATCCCCGGGCCTTCGCGACGGAAGTAGAAGTGCGGCTGGAAGTCGATGACCATAGGCAGACGCTGGGGGAGGGCGTCAAAGGGCTCGGTGACGAACACCTGGCGGCGGTAGGGAGCAATAGGCAGCGCCAGCCCCACCATCTCTCCGATCTGCGCCGCCCACGGGCCCGCCGCGTTCACCACCACGTCCGCGGGAATGGTCTGCCGCGGGGTCTGCCCGCCTGTGACCTGTACGCCTGTCACCCGCCCGCCGCGCACCTCGATCCCGGTGACGGCGTGCCCTTCGAGGATGCGCACCCCCAGGCGGCGCGCCGCAGCGGCAAAGGCCATGGCCACGCTGTAGGGATCGGCGTAGCCGTCCTTCGGGCAGAAGGTGGCCAGCCGCAGGTCGTCGGTGCGCAGCCCCGGCACCATCCGCCCCGCCTCCTGCGGTGACAGCACCTCCACCGGCACGTCCAGGGAGCGCTGCAGGGCCACGTTGGCCCGGAAGAGCTGCTCCTCGTCCTCCGTGGTCGCCAGCAGCAGGTAGCCGTGCTGGCGGAAGTCGCACTCTACGCCGAACTCCTGGGGGAAGCGCTCGAACACCGCCACGCTGCGCTTGGCCAGGGCGATGTTCACCGCGTCGGAGAACTGCAGCCGGATGCCCCCGGCGCTGCGGCCGGTGGACCCGCTGGCCACTTGCTCCCGCTCCAGCAGCAGCACGTCGCGCAATCCGGCGCGCGCCAGGTGGTAGGCGGTGCTCAGTCCGGTCACCCCGCCGCCGATGATGACCACGCGCGGGCCCATCAGCCGTCCGTCCTCCCGCCGCGGCGGACCCCCGCGCTCAGTGCTCCCGGGACTTGTCCACCAGCCCCGCGCGCACCGCGTAGAGGGCGGCCTGGACGCGGTTTTGCAGGTGCAGCTTCTCCAGGATGTTGCGCAGGTGGTTCTTCACCGTGTTCTCCGAGATCTTCAGGTGAAAGGCGATCTCCTTGTTGGCCATGCCGCGGGCCAGCAGCTCCAGGACCTCCCGCTCCCGCGCAGAGAGGGCCTGGATGGAGGGCTCCGCGGGCGCGGCCAGCTCCCGCAGGATCTTGGCCGCCATGGTGGGAGCGATGGGCACCTCGCCGCGCTCCGCCTGGCGGATGGCCGCGACCAGCTGGTCCGGATCCACGTTCTTCAGCAGGTAGCCCTGCGCGCCCACCTTGATGGCCTCGAAGAGGTCTTCGTCGGTCTCGGAGACGGTGAGCATGACGATGCGCACGTAGGGCATCTCCTCTTTCAGCCGGCGGGCGGCGGTGAGGCCGTCCATCCGCGGCATCTTGATGTCCATCAGCACCACGTCGGGCATCAGCTCGCGCACGCGCTCTAACGCTTCGTCCCCGTCGCTGGCCTCGCCCACCACCTCCATGCCCTCCTGCTGCGCCAGCAGGGTGGCCACTCCGCGACGCCAGAGGGCGTGGTCGTCAACGATCAAGACGCGAATCGGTTCCATGCTGGGCCCCTCCCGGAATCCACAAGCGTACCGTCGTCCCCTGCCCCGGGGCGCTCTCGATGCTCAGCGTACCGCCGATGCTCTCGGCCCGTTCCCGCATGGTGAGCAGGCCGAAACGCGTCCCCCGCCCCGCCTCCACGGCGGCCAGGTCGAACCCCTGCCCGTCGTCGCTGACGGTGACCACTGTGCCGTCCCCCGGGTGCGGGGCGAAGCGCACGGTGACGGCCGACGCCCGGGCGTGCTTGCGCACGTTGGTCAGGGCCTCCTGCACGATGCGGATCACCTGCGCCTCCACCGCCGGAGGGAAGCGCAGGTGCTCGCCCGCCTCCAGGCGCACGTCCAGCCCCGACTGCTCCCGCAGCCGCTGGATGTACTCGCGCAGGCTGGCCACCAACCCCTGACCCTGCGCCGTGGTGCGCAGACTGAGAATGGCCTGCCGCACCTCCTGGTAGGCCTCCTGCACCGCGGTGCGCATCTGTTCCAGTTCCTCCGCGGCCACGGCGGCCTGCCCGCGGCCGATCAGGTCCGCCGCCACCTTAGCCTTCAGGTTGACGAACCCCAGCACCTGCCCCAGGCTGTCGTGCATCTCCCGGGCCAGGCGGTCCCGCTCCTCCAGGATGGCCAGGCGGCGCACCTGCTCAAAGAGCTCTTCGGTGCGCTCCTTCACCTTCCCCTCAAGCTCGCGGGTCCAGGCTTCGGCGGCCTGCGCCGCCTGCCGGGCCACCTCCAGCGCCTGGGCCTGCGCCCGGAGCTGCCCCTCCCGCGCCTCGGCCAGGCGCCGCGTGAACTCCATGTCGAAGACCCGGAGGATGCGCACCCCGAAGACGGCAATCAGCCCTGCCAGCGCGGCGCGAAAGACCTGCGGCGGAAGGCCCACCACGGAGAGGAAGCGGTCGTAGTTCAACCAGGAGGCGGGGGCGAAGGGTGCCGGGGGGACGATCAGGCCGGTCACCAGGGCGTTGCCAAGGAACGCCAGCGCCATCCAGCCGCAGTCCCGCCCGATGCGCGGGTAGCCTCCGGCGTGGAAGTGGCGCCCCTGCAGGACCAGGGCTACAGCGGCCAGCAGCGAGGCCGGCAGGTAGATCAGGTAGTGCGCCCAGATATCCGCCACCGTCACCGACGAGCCCCAGGCCGGTGGCACCGTCGCCACGCCGGGCGCCCCCTGGTCATGGCAGCGCAGGCAGGAGGGCGCCGCCGGGGTCCACTGAGCCGTCGCCAGGGGGTTGAGGTGGGGGGCCACGCCCCAGTTGGCCAGCCAGAAGAGGAAGATGCCCAGAGGAATCCAGTTGAGCCAGTGATAGGGAGGGGCGAGCCGCCCGATCAGCGTGGTGCCAAACAGCGCCAGCAACAGCGTGCTTGTGGCAAACAGCGCCAGGCGCACCACCCGCAGGACGGTGACGGTGGAGGAGGCCAGAGGCACGGGCAGCAGCAGCCACATGTCGATCCACTGCACGGCCCCATGCAGCAGGCCGAAGGCGGCCAGGTACTTGAGGCTCTGGGCCAGACGCAGCTCGGTGGTGCGACGCGCCTCCAGGGCGATGGCCAGGCCCATGGCGAAGAAGGCCAGGCCGTAAGCGAAGAACACCAGCACTAGGCGCGGCGCGGCCATGCCTGTCGGCTCCGCGTCCATCGTAGCGCGGGTACACCCGGCCTACATCCGCCCCTCGCCCGATGGAGATAGGGTTCCAGCCCGATACCGGGTGCTTCCCGGCGCTCCCTATGATGAGGTGGGCCAGCGCGGCATGGCTGGCGCAGTGGTGAGGAGATGACGCAGGAACTCGACCAGCAGGCCAGCCGGCCGCAGCAGACCTGCGACGGCGCGGACCTGCGCGCGAAAGTCCCCCTGCGCCGTCGGGGGTCCGGGAAGCGGAGCATGCCCCGGGCGGCCCTCACCGGCGTGGGGTTGGCAGTGGTGCTGGCGGTGGTGGTGGCCGCGTTCCTGGCCAACACGGGCATCCCCACAGCGGGTCACCCCACCGCCGGCGCTCCCGTCCTCCCGGAGGTCCTGGCGGGCGCGCCGCTGCTGCAGGCCGTGCGCGGCCCGGCGGCGCTGGGCGAGGTCGCCCGGCTGCACGGCCGGCGCATCGACGCCGCCGACGCCTTCGTCGGGCGCTACGACGGTGGCATCATGCTCTGGATCACCACCTCGCGCAGCGCGCTGCGGGCCACCGCGCTCCTGTGGCGGATGAACCGGCGGATGGCGGGCGGCACGGCCGTCTTCACCCCGCCCCAGGCGCGAGAGGTCCACGGCCGCACCGTCTTCACCACCACGGGTCTGGGCGCGCGTCACTTCTACTATCAGAGCGGCAGCAGGGTGCTGTGGCTGCAGGCTCCAGACGGCCTGGCGACCTCGGCGCTGCAGGACCTGCTGGCGCACTATCCCTGATCCCCGATGCCGCCGCCGGCGCCGGCGGGCTGGCGCGCCATCCTGCGCGGCTTCGTCGCCCGGCTGGGAACGCTTCCCCGCCCCGTCCTCGTCGCCGGCGCGGCCCTGGCGCTCCTCGGCCTCGCCGCGGCGGCCTTCGCCGCGTACACCGCCTACGACTACACCATGAACAACCCGGCGTTCTGCCGTTCCTGCCACATCATGGAGGCGGCGTGGACCCGCTGGGCCTCCAGCGAGCATCGCACGGTGGACTGCCACGCCTGCCACGAGCAGAGCATCACCGAGTCCGCCCGGCAGGTCATCGTCTTCGCCATGCGTCGCCCGCAGCGGGTGGGACGGCACGCCGAGGTTCCGGCGGAGCGCTGCCGCAGCTGCCACGCCGGCGGCGATTCCCGCTGGCGGCAGGTGGCGGAGACGGCTGGCCACCGGGTGCACGCCGAGGCGAGGCAGATCGAGTGCGTGATCTGCCACTCACAGGGGGTGCACCGCATCCGGCCGGTGGAGGCGGTCTGCGCCCGGTGTCACCAGGCGCAGGCCGCCGGGGCCCGGGCCATCAAGATCCCGCAGATGGCCGAGTTCCACTGCGTGGACTGCCACCAGTTCCTGCGGCTGGACAGTCCCCTGCGGCCCACCCGTCTGACCTGCCTGGGCTGCCACCAGGCCCTGCCGCCCAAGAAGACGGTGGGCTTCCCGCCCCCGGTCGTCCACATCACCCTCACCTGCAGCACCTGCCACAAGCCGCACGAGAAGGCGCAGCCGGTGGTGGCCTGCACGAGCTGCCACGCCGCGGCCCGCCCGGCGCTGCACCGGCAGCCAGCCCACGCCACGAGCACCTGCACCACCTGTCACCGGCCGCACGCCTGGCGGGTGGAGGCGCGGCAGACCTGTCTCGCCTGCCATCAGGACAGGGCCACGCACAACGCGCCCCTGGCCTGCGCCACCTGTCACGCCTTCAAGTAGCGGGGAGCCCCACCGTCAAGGTGCGGGGGTCAAGGAGCGCTATTCGCCGGTGCCGTGCACGTGGGCCGGGAAGGCGTGCTCCAGGTCGGCGGCGTCCACGGCAATCAGACCGTTGATCTTCTCCAGCCGCTGCAGCAGGGCGCCCCGCCGGCCGGGAGAGGCCAGGCGGCCGCGCAGCGTCAGCACGCCGCGCCTGACGCTGACGCGCACCTCCTCCGTCGCCCGGAGGAAGTCCCCGATGACCTGCTGGGCCTCCGCCGCCAGCTCCTCGTCGCTGCGCAGGAAGACTTTGAGGATGTCCGCCCGCGTGACGATCCCCACCACCTCCCGGCCGCGGACGATGGGCAGGCGGTTGACCTGGTGGCGCACCATCCGCGCCGCCAGCTCGCACACCGGCGTCGTCTCCTCAGCGCTGACCACGTGGCGGGTCATCACCTCGCCCACCGTCCGCCCCGCGGCCTTGCGGTGGGCGCCGAGCCACCGCTCCAGCCACAGCCACGGCCCCGACCACTCCACCAGCGGCGCCGCCGGCTTCGGCTCCGCCGCCTTCAGCAGCAGGTCCGCCTCCGAGATGATCCCCACCAGGTGGCCTTGCGCGTCCACCACCGGCAGGCCGCTGATGTGGTTCCCCAGCATGAGCAGCACGGCGTCGCGCAGCGGCGTCTCCGGTGTCACCGTCAGCACCGGCGTCGACATGATGTCTCTGGCCTGCACCGCATGCCCTCCCTTGCCGCCGTTCACCTGCCTCGCCTCCCCGGGCCCGCGGCCGGTCACGACGGGGCCACGGTGCGGCGGCGGGCCGTCTCCGCAGCATCCACCACGGCGATGGCCGCCATGTTGACGATGTCACTCACCTCTGCGCCGCGGCTGAGCACGTGCACCGGCCTGGCCATGCCCATGAGGATGGGCCCGATGGCCACAGCCCCGGCCAGGTGCTGCAGCAGCTTGTAGCCGGTGTTCGCCGCCTCCAGGCTGGGGAAGATGAGGACGTTAGCCTCCCCGGCCAGCGTGGAGAAGGGATAGTCTGCCGCCCGCAGCTGCGGCGAGAGGGCTATCTCCACCATCATCTCCCCGTCGATCATCAGGTCGGGACGGCGGCTGCGCACCAGCGCCGTGGCCTCCGCCACCTTCACCGACCGCGGGTGGCGCGTCGAGCCGAAGTTGGAGAAGGAGAGCATGGCCACCCTCGGGGTGATGTCGAACTCCTGCGCCTTGTCCGCTGCCATGATGGCGATGTCGGCCAGCTCGGCGGCGCTGGGGTCGAAGTTCACCGTGGGGTCGGCCAGCAGGTAGACGCGGCCGTCGTATACCACCACGTACAGCCCGGCCACGCGGCTCACCCCCGGCGCGGGCCCGATCACCTGCAGTGCCGGGCGGATGACGTCGGGGTAGTGGTAGGTCAGCCCCGCCACGAAGGCGTCCACATCCCCGGCCCGCAGCATCATGGCGGCGTAGTAGTTGGGCTGACGCAGCAGCGCCCGGGCCTCGCGCAGGGTGACGCCCTTGCGCTGCCGCAGCTCGTAGAGCGCCGCAGCATATGCCTCCAGGCGCGGGGAGAGGTCGGGATCGACGATCTCTGCGGGCAGGGCCACCCCCATCTCCTCCATCCGCGCGCGGACCACCGGCTCACGCCCCAGCAGCACCGGCCGGGCCAGCCCGTCGCGGTGCAGGATGGCCGCGGCGCGGATGATCTTGGGCTCCTCGCCCTCGGAGAAGACCACGCGCCTGGGCGCCGCCCTGGCCTTCTGCGTGATGATGCACGTCACCTCATACCCGCGCACCAGGCGGCGGGCCAGCTCCTCGCGGTAGGCCGCCAGGTCCACGGGGCGGCGGGCCACGCCGCTGGCCATGGCCGCCGCGGCCACGGCCGGAGCCACCCACAGGGGCACGCGGGGGTCCAGCGGCTTGGGGATGAGGTAGTCCCGCCCGAAGCGCAGGCTCTCCAGGCCGTAGGCGCGCAGCACGCTGTCCGGCACCTCCTCCCTGGCCAGGGCGGCCAGCGCCTGGCTGGCGGCGATCTTCATCTCGTCATTGATGGCCCGCGCGCGCACGTCCAGCGCGCCGCGGAAGATGAAGGGGAAGCCCAGGACGTTGTTCACCTGGTTGGGGTAATCGGAGCGCCCCGTGGCCACGATGGCGTCGGGGCGCGCCGCCCGCGCCACCTCATAGGGGATCTCTGGGTCGGGATTGGCCAGGGCGAAGATGATGGGCTCGCGGGCCATGCGCTGCACCATCTGCGGTGTGACGATGTTGGGGGCGGAAAGGCCGATGAAGACGTCGGCGCCGGCCAGCGCCTCCGCCAGCGTCCGCGCCGTGGTCTCCACCGCGAAGCGCGCCTTGTAGGGGTTCATCCCCTCAGTCCGCCCCCGGTAGATCACCCCCTTGGTGTCCACCAGCATGATGTGCTCCCGCGGCGCGCCCAGCTTGACGAAGAACTCGGCGCAGGCGATGGCCGAGGCCCCCGCGCCGCTGATGACGATGCGCACGCGGTCCAGCTGTCTGCCCGTGATCTCCAGGGCGTTGAGCAGGGCGGCGCCGCTGATGATGGCGGTGCCATGCTGGTCGTCGTGGAAGACGGGGATGTCCAGCAGCTCCTGCAGCCGCTGCTCGATGTCGAAGCACTCCGGCGCCTTGATGTCCTCCAGGTTGATCCCGCCGAAGGTGGGCGCCAGGACCTGGACGATGCGCACCACCTCATCGGGATCGGTGGCGTCGATCTCCAGGTCGAAGACGTCCACGTCGGCAAACCGCTTGAAGAGCACCCCCTTCCCTTCCATCACCGGCTTGCCGGCCAGGGCGCCGACGTTGCCCAGCCCCAGGACGGCGGTGCCGTTGCTCACGACCGCGACCAGGTTGCCCCGGGCCGTGTAGCGGAATGCCTGCAGCGGGTCGCGCTGGATCTCCCGCACCGGCTCGGCCACCCCCGGCGTGTAGGCCAGGGAGAGGTCGCGCTGGGTGGCGCACGGTTTGGTCACGGCGATGGCGATTTTGCCGGGGCGCCCCCGGCTGTGGTACTCGAGCGCGTCCTCGCGCAGCATGGGCTTCGCACCCCTCCCGTCGGCACGATTGCACGGGCAGCCGTACCCGGACCAGCGTATCGCCGGTGCTGGGGGGCTTCATCGGGCCGCTGCCCGATTTTCCCCTACACCGGGGAGCGGATGTCCCGCCCCGCGCGCCCGCAGCGGCCCCCGCGCCGACACCGGGCCGCCGCCGCAGGGTGGGGACAACTTCCTCACACAGGTGGCGCCGCTGGCAGTAGAATAGGCATGGGGTTGCCCGTGATCCCGCACCGGAGGGCCGTCGAGCTATGGGCGGCGAGAGGCGCAGGTGAGGGTCGGGTGATCTCCACGGCAGGCGGTCCGCGGGGAGGCAGCCGGACGCCCGTCTTCCTCCCCCGAGCAGCGGCTGCCGTCTTCTGTTTCTCATTTCCCGGCTCTACCGCCGCGCAGCGCGACGACCACCTCCAGGCGACCTGTCCCAGCGAAGCAGTCAAGGAGAGGAGGCTTCCATGACCCACGCGGATCCTGCCCCCACCGTGGAAGAACTGCTGGCCAAGGCCCGGCAGCCGTCGGCCGACGCCCTGCGGCTGCATCCCTTCTACCGTGGCAAGGTCGAGACCGCCCTGAAGTGCCGCGTGCAGAGCTTCGACGACTTCGCCATCTGGTACACGCCCGGCGTGGCCGCGCCCTGCCGGGCCATCGCCGAGAACCCCGACCTGGTCTACGAGCACACGCACAAGTGGAACACCGTGGCCGTGGTCTCGGACGGCACGCGCGTGCTCGGCCTGGGGGACATCGGCCCCAAGGCCGGCCTGCCGGTGATGGAGGGCAAGGCCCTGCTCTACAAGTACCTGGGCGGCGTGGACGCCTGGCCCGTCGTCCTGGACACCAAGGACCCCGACAAGATCATCGAGGTGGTGCTCCTCATCCAGCCCGGCTTCGGCGGGGTGAACCTGGAGGACATCGCCCAGCCCAAGTGCTTCCGCATCCTGGACACGCTGCGGCAGCGGGCGGAGATCCCCGTGTGGCACGACGACCAGCAGGGCACCGCCACCGTGATCCTGGCTGGGCTGCTCAACGCGCTGAAGGTGGTGGGCAAGAGCCTGGCCGAGGCGCGCATCACCTTCGTCGGCTGCGGCGCGGCCAACGTGGCGTCCGCCCGCCTCATCTTTGCCGCGGGCGCCACCCCCGGCCGCTGCCTGCTGGTGGACAGCCGGGGCATCCTGCACCGCGGGCGGCAGGACGTGGAGCTGCGCAAGGCGGAGTTCGTGGACAAGTGGCGCTTCTGTCAGATCACCAACGCGGAGGGGCGCAGCGGCGGCATCGCCGAAGCCATGGAGGGCGCCGACGTGGTCATCGCCATGTCCACACCCGGCCCGGGCACCATCCTCCCGGAGTGGGTCCGCCGCATGGCCCCGGGGGCCATCCTCTTCGCCTGCGCCAACCCGGTGCCGGAGATCTGGCCCTGGGAGGCCACCGCCGCCGGTGTGGCCGTGATGGCCACGGGGCGGTCGGACTTCCCCAACCAGGTGAACAACTCCCTGGGCTTCCCCGGCATCTTTCGGGGAGCGCTGGACGTGCGGGCGCGCACCATCACCGACGGGATGTGCATGGCGGCGGCGGAGGCGCTGGCGGGCATGGCCGCGGAGAAGGGCCTCTCACCCGACTACATTCTGCCCACGATGGAGGAGTGGGAGGTCTTCCCGCGCGAGGCCGCGGCGGTGGCGGTTCGCGCTGTGGAGGAGGGCGTGGCCCGCAAGGCCCTGACGTACGAGGAGGAGCTGGCGCAGGCTGAAGGGCTGATCCGCCGGGCGCGGGAGCAGACGCGGGTGATGATGGCCGAGGGGTTGATCCCCTCCGCCGCCTGACCCGCCTGGGCTAAGGGGGAACGGAGAGAGGTTCAGGGGGGAGAGCCATGTACGATCTGATCGTCATCGGCGGCGGACCGGCCGGCCTGACGGCGACCGTCTACGCGCTGCGCAAGCGGCTGAACGTCCTGCTGCTGACGCGGGACCTGGGCGGCAAGACCAACTACCGGCTGCAGCTACCCTTCGTGGAGCAGCACCTGGTGATCACCGGCGAGGAGACGGTGAGCCGCTTCGCCAACGAGGTGCAGTACCTGGAGTTCGCGCGGGCCTTCGCCCGGGCGGAGCGGGTGGAGCCGGTCCCCGGGGGCTATCGGGTGCACACCCAGGCGGGGGCGGCCCACGAGGCCCGGGCGCTGATCATTGCCACCGGAGCCCTGGGCCGCCTGCTCAACGTGCCCGGGGAGCGCGAGTTCATGATGCGCGGGCTGTGCTACAGCGCGGTCTCCTACGCCCCGCTGTTCATCGAGCGGGAGGCGGCGGTCATCGGCGACACCGCCCTGGCCCTGCGCTCGGCGGCGGAGCTGGCGCGCACCGCGCGCCGCGTCACCCTCATCGCCCCCACCCGGGGAGAGCTGGACTCGGCCCTGGGCGCGCGGGTGCTGGCCTCAGCCAACGTCGAGGTGCTGGAAGGGTTCCGCGTGGAGCAGATCGTGGGGGACCAGTACGCGCGCGCCGTGGTGCTGACCCGCGACGGGGAGCGGCGCGAGGTCCAGGCGGACGGCTTCTTCGTGGAGTTGGAGCTGCTGCCGCAGTCCGAGCTGGTGGCCCACCTGGTGGAGCGCGACGCCGCCGGGCGCATCCGCGTGGACAGTCGCAACCGCACCTCCGCCCCGGGCATCTTCGCCGCGGGCGACGTCACCGATGTTTTCGCCGAGCAGGTGCTGATCGCCGTCGGGGAGGGAGCCAAGGCGGCGCTGGCGGCGTATGAGTACCTGCTGACCCAGTGAGGCCGGGGGCTATGCCGCGACTGGAGAAGAAGGACCGGCTGAAGCTGCCGCACATCCCCATTCCCAAACGTCCGCCGCAGGACCGGATCACCGACTTCCGGGAGGTGAGCCTGACCTATTCGCCCGAGCAGGCCGCCGCCGAAGCCGCGCGTTGCCTGGAGTGCGGCAAGGCGCCCTGTGAGACGGCCTGCCCGCTGCACAACCACATCCGCGGCTGGCTGGCCCTGACCATGGACGGCCAGTTCGTGGAGGCAGCCCACCTCTCCCGCAGCACCAACCCCATGCCGGAGATCTGCGGCCGCATCTGCCCGCAGGATCGCCTCTGCGAGGGCGCCTGCACCATCGGGGTGAAGCGGGAACCGGTGGCCATCGGGGCCATCGAGAAGTTCATCAACGAGTACGCCATCGCCCAGGAAGGGCTGCCGCTGCCCGACCTGGCGCCGGCTACGGGCCTGCGCGTCGGGGTGGTGGGCGCCGGTCCTGCCGGCCTGGCCTGCGCCGAGGAGCTGGCGCGCCGCGGGCACCACGTCACGGTCTACGAGCGGCAGCCCCTGGCCGGGGGGCTGTTGCGCTACGGCATCCCCGGCTTCAAGCTGGAGAAGCACGTGGTCGACCGGCGCATCCGCTACCTGGAGCGCCTGGGCGTCGAGTTCGTCACCGGCACGCGGGTCGGCGACGACATCGCCCTGGAGGAGATGCGGGCGTACTTCCACGCCGTCTACATCGCCAGCGGCGCGACCACGCCCAAGCACCCCGCCCTCCCGGGCAGCGACCTGCCGGGCGTCGAGGACGCGCTGCCCTTCCTGGCGCGCAACGCCCTGGACGATGTGGACGCAGCGGCGCGCGACGACCTGCGCGGCCGGCGGGTGGTGGTCCTGGGCGGTGGCGACACGGCCATGGACTGCCTGCGCACGGCGCGGCGGCTGGGCGCGGCCGAGGTGGTCTGTCTCTACCGTCGCGACGAGGCCAATATGCCGGGCAGCCGGCGGGAGGTGCAGGTGGCCAGGGACGAGGGGGTGGTCTTCCGCTGGCTCACCGCGCCTGTGCGCTTCCTCGGCGGCGGGGGTCGGCTGCGCGGCGTGGAATGTATCCGCATGGAGCTGGGCGAACCCGACGAGGAAGGCCGGCGGCGGCCGGTCCCGGTGGAGGGCAGTACCTTCGAGGTGCCGGCCGACCTGGCCATCCTGGCCTTCGGCTTCGACGGCAGCCCTCTGCCGGCGGCGGACGGGCCGGCCCTGCGCCGGGACGGGACCTACGTGGTCGACGAGGACGGCGCCACCACCATTCCCGGCATCTTCGCCGGCGGCGACGCCGTGCGCGGTCCCGACCTGGTGGTCACCGCGCTGCGCGACGGGCGGCGCGCCGCCGAGGCCATCGATCGCTACCTGCGCCGGCGGCTCGCCGGTGTTCCGGACGCAGCACCGGCGTGAGCTTGGTGCAGAAGACTGTTCGCCAGAGGAGGGAGACGATGAGCACCAAGGCCGCAGTCCCCACCGTGCGGCAAGACCCCTGGGAGATGGCGTTACGCCAGTTCGACAGCGCCGCCGACTACCTGCCGCTGAAGCGGGGCATCCGCGAGTTCCTCGCCTACCCCAAGCGGGAGCTGACGGTGAACTTCCCGGTAAAGATGGACGACGGGTCGGTGCGGGTCTTCACCGGCTACCGGGTGCACCACAGCACCGTCCTCGGCCCGACCAAGGGCGGCATCCGCTACCACCCCGACGTCACCCTGAACGAGGTGCGCGCCCTGGCCATGTGGATGACGTGGAAGTGCTCCGTGGCCGGCCTGCCCTACGGCGGGGGCAAGGGCGGCGTGGTGGTCAACCCCAAGGCGCTCTCCACCGAGGAGCTGGAGCGCCTCACCCGCCGCTACGCCACGGAGATCAGCGTGCTGATGAGCCCCGAGGGCGACATCCCCGCGCCGGATGTGGGCACCAACCCGCAGACGATGGCCTGGATCATGGACACCTACAGCATGCACCACGGCTACTCCATCCCCGCCGTGGTCACCGGCAAGCCCATCCCCATCGGGGGCTCCCAGGGACGCTTCGAGGCCACGGGGCGCGGCGTGATGATCGCCGCGCGGGAGGCCGCCCGGCACGTGGGCCTGCCGCTGCAGGGGGCGAAGGTCGTGGTCACCGGCTACGGCAACGTCAGCTCGGTGGCCGCCTACCTGCTGGCGGACCAGGGGTGCACCATCGTCGGCGCCAGCGACTCCCGCGGGGGCGTCTACAGCCCCAAGGGATTCGATCCCCGGGCGCTGCTCAGGCACAAGGCGGAAACCGGCTCCGTGGTGGACTTCCCGGGCACGGAGCGGGTGCCCGTCGAGGAGGTGGTCACCCTCCCCTGCGACATCCTGGTGCCCGGCGCGCTGGAGGGGGAGATCACGGCGAAGAACGCGGGCCAGGTCAAGGCCAGGATCATCTGCGAAGGCGCCAACGGCCCGACGACGCCCGACGCCGACGAGATCCTGGACCAGAAGGGGGTCCTGGTCATCCCCGACATCCTGGCCAACAGCGGCGGGGTGATCGTCTCCTACTTCGAGTGGGTGCAGGGGCTGCAGCAGTTCTTCTGGACGGAGGAGGAGGTCAACGCCAACCTGGAGCGCATCATGGTGCGCAGCTTCGCCCAGGTGCTGAAGACGAGCCAGGAGAAGAAGACGAACCTGCGCACCGCCGCCCTGGTCCGCGCCATCGAGCGGGTGGCCGAGGCGCTGATGGTCCGCGGCATCTACCCCTAGGGCACAGGCGAGCCCCGCCTGTCCCGCATCAGCCGCAGCAGTCCGCCGGCCAGCAGGATCTCCACCTCCCGCGGGGTGAAGGCGGCGGACAGGGGGATCTCCTCCCCGGTGGTGGCGTGGCGCAGCAGCAGGGGCTCGCCGCGGGCCAGCCGCGCCCGCACGTCGGGGATCTCCCACGTCTCCCCCTGCTGCACCCGCGCGTAGCCGTCCTCCCGGGCGAAAGTCAGCGGCAGGATGCCGAAGTTGATCAGGTTGCTGCGGTGGATGCGGGCGAAGGACCTGGCGATCACCGCACGCACCCCCAGGTACATGGGGGCGATGGCGGCGTGCTCGCGGCTGCTCCCCTGGCCGTAGTTGCTGCCCCCGACGACAAACCCCCCGCCGGCGTCCCGCGCCGCCCGTGCCCGCGCCGGGAAGTCGGGGTCGATGCGGGCGAAGGTGAATTCGCTGATCGCCGGGATGTTGGAGCGCAGGGGCAGCACCCGTGCGCCCGCCGGGAGGATGTGGTCGGTGGTGATGTTGTCCCCCACCTTGAGCAGCACCGGGCCGCGCAGGGAGGCAGGGAGCGGCTCGGGGATGGGCACGGGCTTGATGTTGGGTCCCCGCTCGATCTCCACCGCCTGCCCCTCCGCCGGCGGCCGCAGGATTTGCCGGTCGTCCACCGGGTAGACGTCGGGCTCGTGCACCTGTGGCGGGGGCCCCAGGCGGCGGGGGTCGGTGATCTCCCCGGCCAGCGCCGCGGCGGCGGCCACCTCCGGGCTGGCCAGGAAGACCCGGTCCTCGGCTGTGCCGCTGCGCCCGGGGAAGTTCCGGTTGAAGGTGCGCAGGGAGACGGCCCCGCTGGGCGGCGCCTGCCCCATGCCGATGCACGGTCCGCAGGCCAGCTCCAGGATCCGGGCGCCGGCGCGGCTCAGCTCCGCCAGGGTCCCGTCGGCGGCGGCCATCTGGTAGACCTGCAGGGAGCCCGGCGTCACCGTCAGGCTCACCGCCGGGTGGACGGTCTTGCCGCGCAGCACCTCCGCGGTGACGCGCAGGTCGCGGTAGCTGCTGTTCTGGCAGGACCCGATGCACACCTGGGCCACCGGCGTCCCC